>CAJODF010000022.1 GCA_905233555.1 uncultured Prevotella sp.
AAGTGAAAAGTGAAAAGTGAAAAGTGAAAATTTAGTATTTTTGCACGAAAATATCGACACAATGGCTGAAAAGTTCACATTTACATACGAGGAAAAGAAAAAAATGGCTGCGCAGACGGCTGAGATCCTGACAGAGGAAATTGGTCTGAAAGGCGACGCGACAGAGGCGGTGCTCCTGATTCCAGAAGTGGAGGCAGGGCACATCACTTTAGAGGAGGTGGAGAAGACCAAGGGCGAGTCGGTGGCACGTATCCTGCACGGTTTGGAACGCATCCGACAACTCTACGAGAAGAATCCTTCCGTGGAGAGTGAGAACTTCCGTAATCTGCTGCTGTCGTTTGCGGAGGACATGCGTGTGATCCTTATTATGATAGCCAACCGTGTGAACCTGATGCGGCAGATTCGCGATACAGACAATGAGGAAGCCCGTCAGGAGGTGTCGCAGGAAGCGGCTTATCTCTATGCGCCGTTGGCCCACAAACTGGGACTTTACAACCTGAAGCGCGAGTTGGAGGATCTCTCGCTGAAATATATGGAGCATGACGCCTACTACCATATCCGCGAGAAACTCAGTGCCACAAAGGCCGCACGAGATGCCTATATAGAGCGTTTCATCAAACCTGTCGAGGAGAAGGTAAAGGCTGCCGGCATCAAGTGTCACATCAAGGGCCGCACAAAGTCGATACACTCCATCTGGCAGAAGATGAAGAAACAGAAGTGCCCGTTTGAGGGTGTCTATGACCTCTTTGCCATCCGTATCATCATCGACTGTCCGCAGGAACTGGAGAAGATGCAGTGTTGGCAGGCGTATTCGATTGTGACGGATATGTACCAGCCGAACCCCAAGCGTCTGCGCGACTGGCTCAGTGTGCCTAAGAGCAACGGCTACGAGAGTCTGCATATTACCGTGCTCGGTCCGGAGCAGAAATGGGTGGAGGTGCAGATCCGGACGGAAAGGATGGACGAGATAGCCGAGCGAGGTGTGGCTGCCCACTGGCGTTATAAGGGTGTGAAAGGAGAGAGTGGACTCGACGAGTGGCTGACGGGCATCCGAAATATGTTGGAGCATTCCGAGGGCATGGAGGCGATGGATCAGTTTAAGATGGAACTCTACGAGGATGAGGTCTTTGTGTTCACACCTCGTGGCGACCTCTTCAAGTTCCCTGCCGGTGCCACCGTACTCGACTTCGCCTACCATATTCATTCGAAGATCGGCAACCAGTGTACGGGAGGCCGTATCAACGGCCGTGTGGTGCCTATCCGTCAAGAACTGAAGAGTGGCGACCAGGTGGAGATACTCACTTCCGCCAACCAGAAGCCTCGTCAGGAGTGGTTGAATATCGTCAAAACATCACGGGCCAAGTCGAAGATCCGTCTGGCGCTTAAAGAAACGCAGGTGAAGGACGGCCTCTTTGCCAAGGAGATGCTGGAACGAAAGTTCCGTAACCGTAAGATTGAACAGGACGAGGGTACGATGTTCCACGTCATCAAAAAGATGGGCTTCAAGGAGGTCAGCGACTTCTACAAACAGATTGCCGACGGAGTGCTCGACACCAATGACGTCATTGATAAGTTCCTCGAACTGCGCGAGGCGGAAAAGGTGATTACTGGCGATAATGTGGCCCGAAGTGCCTCAGAGTTCGAACTCGACGAGTCGAAAATAGCAGGACTGAATCAGGCTGTCAACGACGACGTGCTGGTCATCGACCGTAACCTGAAGGGTCTGGACTATCAACTCGCCAAGTGCTGTTCGCCCATTTATGGCGACCCTGTCTTTGGCTTTGTTACCATCAGCGGCGGTATCAAGATTCACCGTATGGACTGTCCTAATGCCCCAGAACTGCGTCGCAGGTTTGGCTACCGCATCGTGAAGGCGAAGTGGAGTGGGAAAGGGTCGTCGCAGTACAGTATCACCCTCCGTATCATCGGCAATGACGATATCGGCATCGTGAACAATCTGACGAGCATTATTTCCAAAGATGAGAAACTGGTGCTTCGCAGTATCAATATCGACTCACACGACGGACTCTTCAGTGGCACCCTCGTGGTGATGATCAACGACAACACCCGTCTGGAAGCCCTCATTAAGAAACTTCGTACAGTAAGAGGTGTCAAGCAAGTAGAGAGGATATAAAACTAATTTAGGGCTCGCAATCACTGCGAACCCCAAACTAAAAAACAATCTATTAACCTTTTGACGTTGCAAATTTACGGCGAATTTCTGAAACCTCCAAATTTATTTTCAGGCCATATCGCCGAAATCGCCTCTTTTATAGACGAAGGTTGCAACATTAATATTCTTTAACCATTCTTCTTGAAAATAAGCGGTGTTTTGCCGTAATTTATGAACATATCATAGATCTGACGGAGGTCGTTGTAGTTCTTCTCAGAATGAGAGAGACTATTGACATTGAACACGTACTGCACGTGTGCCTTTCCCTCAGACTCAGAGGTAACATAACGGCCATCGAGACCCTTATCGGGGGTAGAGACGACGGTGTTCTGAGGCTTGCTCTCCATCGTATAACCCTCAGGCAGGGTGATGTTGATGACGATACGTTCTGTCGAGATGCAAGGGAACTCAACCGGCATCAGACGCTTGGCGGCATTGAAGGGGTTGCTCTCCAACGGCGGATTCTTGAAAGGACAGATGGTAATCTTGCCATCGCTGACGGTTCCCTGCAGAGTGAATTCAACTTCCTCGTTGGCTTCTGGCGCAAACTCATTGGCACCAGCCTTCTGACGATACTGGGCTGCAGCCAGACCTTCATATTTGGTGGTTTGCTTACCACTCAACTTACCGTCGGGTGTAAGTGTGGCATTGATAACGGTCGTCTTCTGCGAACGCTGGAGTTTCTGGAGGTTCACCCACTGGCTCTTCTTGTTGTTCTGCACCAGACGGGCCTTCTCCACGTGGAGCGGTTCGGGCAGTACATTCAGATAGGCGTCCTTTGAGGAGGCATCGAGATAGACCTTGCTGTTGTTCTTCAGCGTGACGCCCACTACATAGGTGGAGAGTTTGCGGATGGAGGGGAAATTGTGGGGCAGCAGTCCTAGGTCTCGCGTGCGAAGGACAACGGGGTCTGCAGATATACCTACATCACGTAACGACTGGATGAGCAGCAGGTTGATGTCGGCATTGGAGCCACTGTGCTTCTCGAGCATCTCAGAACTCTTGCCTGGCCACATCTCGTATTTGCCGTTCCAGTTGACATGGTTCATGACCAGTTTATAGACGGCAGCAATCCGTTCCTTCTCATCGCTGATTTCCGAAATCTTGGCATCATTCAACTCTTTCTGCAGCGGACTGTGATCGTTGAGATGTTTGCCCAAGTCAGGGTCGCCGAGAATCATGGTGTCGATCTGCTCCCATGTCTGGGCGTAGTCGAGTGGCATCGTACCACGCAGGCTGTATCTCCTTAGTTCTGCCGTGATGCCTGCGCAGTGGTCTTGTATGTTCCAGACATATGCATCCTTGGGCATTCCAATGAGGTTCTGTCCTACGCAGATGTAATGGTTTGTATTCACTGCGACGGGGGCAGCGAGAGCATCGCTATCCAATTTGTATCGCATCGTACCCTGGGTACAAGTGCAGGTGAGGCGCTGGATACCGTGTTCCTCGACATTGAAGATCAGATAGTTGGGAATCTCCATATCCAAGCGGGCATAAACCACGGGGATTTCACACTGGGCGTACCAGTCGTGCAGCTGCCAGAATAGTTCGCTATGGATGCAGTATTCATATTCAATGACGGTTCCTACCTTCACATCGGGAATGGTGAATTTCACCTGATACTGCAAGTCGTCGATCTGCTTCTTGACGACGTTTCCCTTTTTCAGCGTACTCTTCACGGTCTTGCCGTTCTCTAAATTATAGGCCGTTGCCTTCAGGTCTTCCACGCTCTCGTTGGTGTAATTACCTACGGAATTCTCCATGAGAGAACCGCCAGCACCTTCGAAGTAAGAATCGGAACTGGAACCGCCGATCTGGATATTGGACGACAGGAGTGAGAACTTAGAGCCACCGATATTGGCCTTATCTGGATTGATCTTAGAATAAGGTATGGTGACGTTGGCAAATCTGACACCTTCGGGCTTCAGGACCTTGATACGGAACTTCTCGTGATAATCGACCAAATATCCATTGGTCTGAACGGTATATTCCACATTCGTCAATCGACAGAGCACAACGGCTTCTGCATCTGGATCCGGACTATAGACCGTCATTTCCATTTCTTCCTTCGTCGGTTTCCCGAACTTCATGTTTACGTTTTGCTGGGCTGACACCGTCAGGCCTGTTGTCAGAAACAGGATTACCAGCAGTCTTTTGTAGTATTTCATCATAATAATATAAATAATGTGTTATAAGTCTTACTTAGGTTTTGTTTCGCTATTGCCGGAGTTCCCAGAAAGCCACTGCGGCAGCAGCTGCCACGTTGAGGGAATCGACCTCATGCGACATCGGGATTCGGACGACATAATCGGCAGCGG
Source organism: uncultured Prevotella sp. (assembly GCA_905233555.1). Classification (GTDB taxonomy): domain Bacteria; phylum Bacteroidota; class Bacteroidia; order Bacteroidales; family Bacteroidaceae; genus Prevotella. The sequence continues at coordinate 4,492 of CAJODF010000022.1, forward strand.
TGATGGTGTCCTGAGGAAGTCCATCGCCTTCTGTACCCATGATAATGGCCAATCGACTGATGGTTTTCAGGACAGGTGCATCGAGGGGGATGCTCTTAGGCGTAAGTGCCATTGCTGCCGTTCGGAAACCATAGTCGTGAAGGCTCGATATGGAATCATCGATCCAAGTCCAAGGCACTAGAAAGACGGAGCCCATGGATACACGTATGGCTCGACGATTCAGTGGATCACAGGAATTGCGTGTCAACAGAACTGCATCAATGCCCAAGGCTGCAGCACTGCGGAAGATGGCTCCGATATTGGTGGTATCGACCACCCCGTCGATAACTACGATGCGATGGGCACCCTCGCAGATATCTGCAACACTTTTCTGTTGGGGACGCCGCATAGCACAAAGTACGCCACGAGTTAGCGTATAGCCAGTCAGGTCGGCCAATATCTGGCGCTCGCCAGTAAACACAGGGATGTCACCGCATTGTTGGATGATATCAGCGGCATCACCATTGATGTGCTTCTTCTCACAGAGTAGGGCAATGGGCACATAGCCTGCCTTGAGTGCAACACGTATGACCTTGGGACTCTCAGCAATGAAGATTCCCTTCTCCGGATCAACCCTGGAGCGCAATTGGGCCTCAGTCAGATGACTGAAAATCGCTGCTCCAGGGTGGTTAAGGTCATGCAGTTCAATGACAGGCATTTATCTAGTCTTTTAACCGTATGAACGTGTTTAGAAGAAGATGCTGCTCAGCAGGTATGCCACTATCGTAGAAGTGAACACACAGATGAGTCCAGGCATCATAAAAGAGTGGTTCAATAGATACTTACCGATGACGGTCGTGCCGGAACGGTCGAAGTTCACCGTAGCAATATCCGAGGGATAGTTGGGGATAAAGAAGTATCCATAGACACTGGGGAGCACACCCAGCAATACTGGACCAGGGATACCTAACTTGTAAGCCAGCGGCAACATGGCCACCACCACAGCGCCCTGAGAGTTGATCAGCACAGAAACTAAAAAGAACACCAGAGCGATGCTCCAGGGATATTGGGCTACGATGTCGGCCAGCATCGTCTGCATCTCATCCATATAGTTTGAGAAATAGGTGTCTGCAAGCCATGCGATACCGTAGATGGCTACCACAGCCACCATACCAGACTGCCAGACAGGGCCTGCGACGGCCTTCTTCGGCTGAGCCTTACAGAAGATGATCATCAGTGCGGCTGCAGAAATCATCACTATCTGGATGACGAGGTTCATCTTCAAAACGACCGTACCCGTTTCCGTTAAACCTGTGGCAACAACACCGGCTTTAGCGAGTGCAGAGGCAGATACCTTTGTACCGCCGACAATCATGGCGTCGCCAGCACCCTTAACCACTTTTATGGTAGGATAGGAGGGTAGCAGGTCGGGCAGGGCAGCAAACAGTACGATGACAGCCAGTGCACCGAGGAAAATAAAGACGGCATTCTTGGCCGACTGTGGAATCTCTTTGTCAAGTGTGGTGGCGCCTGAGCCGTAGATATACTCACGCTGTACGGGATCGGCAATCTTCTTCTGGAATTCAGGATCCTTGTCGAGATCGAGACCACGACGGTAAGAAGCGGTAGCAGCAGCCATCAGACCACACACACAGGCAGGAATGGAAACCATCAGCACACGTGGTATGGTAATGTCAAAGTTGTTTGCATTTGAGATGGAAACGAAGGCCACGACGGCAGCAGCGATGGGTGAGCAGGTGATACCCACCTGAGAGGCGATAGAAGCCACACCACAAGGACGTTCCGGCCGGATGCCTTTCTTTAACGCAATATCACAAATAATTGGCATCAAGGTATATACGACGTGACCCGTTCCAACCAAAACAGTCAAGAAGAAAGTTGTCAACGGAGCGAGGAAAGTGATGCGACCTGGATGTTTGCGCAGCATCTTCTCCGCGATCTGGATGAGCCAGTCCATACCTCCTGAAGCCTGCATAATACCAGCACAGGTGACGGCGGCAATAATGATGTAGATCACATCCGTTGGAGGCGTACCAGGCTGTAAGCCAAAACCGAACACGAGAATGGCCAGTCCGATACCGGAGATGGCGCCAAGGGCAAGCGAACCATAGCGTGAACCTACCCATAACGCTCCTAATACGATGCAGAGCTGTAGAATCATTAATACCATAAAAACTCTATTTAGTTATTGAATATTCATAAATTGACACTAGGCTGCAAAGTTACATATTTTTTTTGATAAAAAGAATTTTTTTGAAGGAAAATAATTTGTAAATCTTAAAATTGCTTATTTCCTTTGTCGGCTCGGATAATTTTAGTACCTTTGCACGCTAAATAAGAAAAGGTAGAAATCAAAATAAAATATGGCTAAGAAATTTGCTGAACATAACGGGTTGAATCTGACCCAAGTGAATGACGATATCTTGAAGATGTGGCAGGAGAATAACATCTTCTGGCGCTCGATAGAAGAACGTGAAGGCTGTCCCCAGTTCGTATTCTACGAGGGACCTCCCTCCGCCAACGGCCACCCAGGTATCCATCATGTGCTTGCACGTACCATCAAGGATACGTTCAACCGTTATAAGACGATGAAGGGATATCAGGTGAAGCGTAAGGCTGGTTGGGATACTCACGGACTGCCTGTAGAACTGGGCGTGGAGAAAGAACTCGGCATCACCAAGGCAGATATCGACAACAAGGAGAGCGATAAGTATATCTCGACAGAGGACTACAACAAGAAATGTCGTGAGAATGTGATGATGTTCACCCAGGAATGGCGTGATCTTACGGAGAAGATGGGTTATTTCGTTGATCTTGACAACCCGTACATCACCTACGACAACAAATATATTGAGACACTGTGGTGGTTGCTGCAACAGTTCTATAAGAAGGGACTGCTCTATAAGGGATACACTATTCAGCCGTATTCTCCCGCAGCAGGAACAGGTCTTTCGAGCCACGAGTTGAACCAGCCTGGTTGCTATCGTGATGTGAAGGATACTACTGTTACTGCTCTATTCAAGGCTCTTAATCCTAAGGATGAGTGGACGAAGTGGGGTACACCTTACTTCGTGGCTTGGACAACAACCCCATGGACTCTGCCTTCAAACACAGCCCTCTGTGTAGGTCCGAAGATTGACTATGTAGCAGTAGAAACATATAATGCCTATAATGGTGAGAAAATCACCATCATTCTGGCTGAGAGCCGTCTGAACGCTTATTTGGCACCCGAGGGTAATATCACCAATGGTGAGGAGATGCCTGAATACAATAAGGGTGAAAAGTTTGTACCTTATCGCATCGTTGGCCGCTATACGGGTGAGGAGTTGGTTGGTCTGAAATATCAGCAGCTGATGCCTTGGGTAAAGCCTTCTGCCAAACTGGATCAGAACGCTGCCGACTATGTGAAGGCGTATGCCGCTGCTCATCCCGAGAAGGTGTTTGCTGGCGAGAACGGCAAGGACCAGTTCGTAGAGATGGAGAGCGAGGCTTTCCGAGTGATTCCTGGTGATTATGTGACTACTGAGGATGGTGCTGGTATCGTACATATCGCACCTACCTTTGGTGCCGATGACGCCAAGGTAGCTAAGGATGCTCACATCCCAAGTCTGTTCCTTATAAATAAGAAAGGTGAAACCCGTCCGATGGTTGACCTTCAGGGTAAGTACTATGTGATGGAGGAACTGGATAGCAACTTTGTTGAGAAGTGTGTGAACGTGGAAGGCTACAGTCACCATGCTGGCGACTATGTGAAGAATGCCTACGCACCTGAATTCAACAAGGATGGTAAGTACGACGAACAGGCCGCAGCCAAGGCTGAAGACCTGAACATCGTGATCTGTATGGAGATGAAGCAGGAGGGCACAGCACTCAAGATAGAGAAACACGTGCATAATTATCCTCACTGCTGGCGTACCGATAAGCCTGTGCTCTATTATCCGCTGGATTCATGGTTCATCCGAAGTACTGCTAAGAAGGATCGTATGTTCGAGTTGAACAAGACCATCAACTGGCAGCCTGAGTCCACAGGTACAGGCCGCTTCGGCAACTGGCTGGAGAACTTGAATGACTGGAACCTCTCTCGTTCTCGTTTCTGGGGCACCCCGTTGCCAATCTGGCGCGACGAGGATGGTAAGGAGATTTGTATCGGTTCTGTAGAGGAACTCTACAATGAGATCGAGAAAGCTGTGAAGGCTGGCTTCATGCAGAGCAATCCTCTGAAGGACAATGGTTTTGTGCCTGGCGATATGTCGAAGGAGAACTATGACAAGATTGACCTACACCGTCCGTATGTGGATAACATCGTACTGGTATCAGAGAGCGGTAAGCCTATGAAGCGCGAGACCGACCTCATCGATGTGTGGTTCGACTCTGGTTCGATGCCTTATGCCCAAATCCACTATCCGTTTGAGAATAAGGACCTGATTGACAAGGGTATCGCATTCCCTTGCGACTTCATCAACGAGGGTGTGGACCAGACCCGTGGTTGGTTCTTTACCCTGCACGCCATTGCCACGATGATCTTCGACTCTGTGGCTTTCAAGAACGTGATTTCCTCAGGTTTGGTGCTTGACGCCAAGGGTAACAAGATGTCAAAGCACGTAGGCAACGTGGTGAACCCCTTCGATATGATTGGAAAGTTCGGTTCTGACGCCGTTCGTCTGTATATGATGACCAACTCTGAGCCTTGGGACAACCTGAAGTTTGACCCAGAGGGTGTGGATGAGGTACGTCGTAAATTCTTCGGCACATTATATAATACCTATAGTTTCTTTGCCCTCTATGCCAATGTGGATGGCTTCGATCCGCAGGCAGCTCAGGTACCCTTTACAGAGCGCCCTGAGATCGACCGTTGGATCCTTTCATGCTTGAACACACTAATCAAAGGTGTAGAGGCAGAACTTGAGAACTACGACCCGACCCGTGCAGGCCGATTGATTGATGCTTTCGTCAACGACGACCTGAGTAACTGGTATGTTCGTCTGAACCGTAAGCGTTTTTGGGGTAAGGAGATGAGTGCCGACAAACTCTCGGCTTACCAGACACTCTATACTTGTCTGATGACGGTAGCCAAACTGCTGGCTCCATTTGCTCCATTCTATGCCGACCAATTGTATAAGGATTTAGGCGGTGAACTCGACTCTGTACACCTCGACAAGTTCCCTGTGGCTGATGAAACTCGGATCAATCAGGATCTTGAAGCCCGCATGCAGATGGCCCAGAAGATCACCTCTATGGTTCTGGCCCTGCGCCGTAAGGTGAATATCAAGGTTCGTCAACCGCTGCAGGCTATTATGATTCCTGCTGTCGATGCCGAGCAGAAGAAGCACATCGAGGCTGTGAAGGATCTGATCATGAATGAGGTCAATGTAAAAGAACTCCGTTTCGTAGAGGGTGCCGGCGTCCTTGTGAAGAAAGTGAAATGCAACTTCCGTACAATGGGTAAAAAGTTCGGTAAACTGATGAAGGGCGTTGCTGCCGCTATGGACCAACTCACTCAGGAACAGATTGCAGAACTGGAACAGAAGGGCATCATCAATATAGAGGTTGAAGGTCAGCAGTTGACTGTAGAGGCTGTAGATGTGGAGATCATCTCTGAAGACATCCCAGGCTGGCTGGTAGCCAATGATGGTAATCTCACCGTAGCCCTTGAAGTGGAACTGACTGATGAGTTGAAGGATGAGGGTATGGCCCGTGAATTGATTAACCGCATCCAGAATATCCGTAAGGAGAGTGGTTTGGAGATTACTGACAGAATCAGCATCACGATTGCTCCAAATACTGAAGTGGAAAAGAGTGTATCGCATTTTGGTGAGTATATCCGGACACAAGTACTGGCTGACGATATCAACATCCAACCGAATGATGGACAAGAGGTTGACTTCGATGATTTCAAACTGAATATCAAAGTAAAAAAAGTATAAACTATCAATAACTTTACAATTATGGCAGAAAAGACACGTTATTCTGATGAGGAACTGGAAGAGTTCCGTCAGATCATCAATGAGAAAATGGCCTTGGCCAAGCGCGACTACGACCAGATGATGCGCGTGCTGATGAATGAGGATTCCAACGATGTGGATGACACGTCGCCTACATACAAGGCACTTGAGGAAGGTAGTACCACCCAGTCGAAAGAAGAAATCATCAGTATGGCTGCAAGGCAGCAGAAATTCATTCAGGGATTAAAGGCTGCACTGGTCCGCATAGAGAACAAGACCTATGGCATTGACCGTATTACGGGTGAGTTGATTCCGAAGGAACGTCTTCGTGCTGTACCTCATGCTACTTTGAGCGTCCAGTCAAAGATGAATCAAAAGAAATAAAAGTGAGCCTGTTGAGGAAGGTCTTCACAGATTGTTGTGGCTGCGATTCTGTTAATCGACCAAGTTGTCAAGATTTGGGTGAAGACAACTATGTGCCTGCATGAATCTATTCATATCACAGACTGGTTCTATATCAACTATATAGAAAACATGGGAATGGCCTTCGGCATGCAGATGGGCAGTAAGATATTGCTTTCTGTCTTTCGGTTCGTGGCTATTGCCGTATTAATCTATTATATATGGAAACAGATTAAGGCACAGGCACGTACGAGTTACGTGCTGTGTCTGTCGATGGTCCTTGGAGGTGCCATTGGCAACTTAATAGACTGTATGTTCTATGGTCTGTGCTTTGCTGGTTCGTCTGAATATTATACCTCTTATTTCGTGTCTTTCGGCACAGGCTATGCACCCTTCATGATGGGCAAGGTAGTGGATATGTTCTATTTCCCACTGATTGAGACAGAGTGGCCCGACTGGATGCCATTCGTCGGAGGTGACCATTTTGTCTTTTTCAGTCCTGTGTTCAATTTTGCAGATGCAAGCATCAGTGTTGGTGTTGTTCTGTTATTATTGTTTTTCAGAAAAGAGATCAGCGAGATCACTTTTAAACGGGAGACAAAAGATGAATCATGATGCAGGGAAAGACCATACATATAATACATATAGGTATAGTATTGGTTCTGCTGTCAGCCTGTAAGCCTGGAGTTCCAAGTAAATATATCCAGCCTGGTGATATGGAAGATATCCTTTATGACTATTATGTTTCACAAGGTATCGCATCCGTTCCTGGTGTGAATCCAGGCAGTGAAGATTATAAACGCGACATGTACTTTAATGCTGTATTAAAAAAGCATGATGTGACGAAGGCGGATTTCGACTCTTCGCTTGTGTATTATTATACCCGTGCGGATCATTTCGTAGAAATATGCCACAATGTTCAGGATCGTCTGAGTCAGGATGCTCTTGACCTCGGCGCATCGGAAGGTGAAGTGGAACGCTACACAGCACAAAGTCTCACGGGCGACACGGCCAATGTATGGGAAGGGAATCGAAGTGCTATGCTGATACCTTATGCACCATATAACCGTATGCAGTTTGTGCAAAAGGCAGACACTTCGTATCATAAAGGCGATCAGTATATGTTGGCATTCAAGACCAATTTCTTGTATCAGGGAGGATCAAAGGATGCATTGGCATATCTCGCACTGAAATATGAGAATGACAGCATTGTTTCCCGGGTAACCCGTTTCTCTGCAAGCGGAGAAACACAATTGAGAATAGAGGCCTGTGACCTGAAAGTGAAGGAACTGATGGGGTATTTCTATCTTGGAGATGGCTATGATAAAAATGCCGATCTTAAATTGCTATTCCTGACAGATATCCAGTTAATCCGTTTCCATAAGCAAGAGACTGGTAATTCCCAAAAGCCGACAACTGAGATAATAAGGCCTGACTCTACAAAGATAATCCCTGACTCTATAAGGAAGAAACAACGACACCAATTTGGTGTAAGGCCCGACATAAAAGTCAACAAATAAATACAAACCGATTAAAACACTAACAATATGAATCTGAAGATCCGTCTGGCATTGATGAACTTTTTGGAGTTCGCAGTATGGGGAGCATACCTTACATGCATGGGTAATTATCTGGGGGCAGCCGGCCTCGGCGACAAGATTGCCTGGTTCTATGCCATCCAAGGTATTGTCAGTCTCTTCATGCCAACATTGATGGGTATCGTGGCTGACAGATATATTCAGCCCCAGCGACTGTTAGGACTCTGTCATCTTATGGCGGGCACCTTCATGTTCGGCTGTTGGTGGTTAGGCAAAGAGGCTGGTGTCGGTCAGGAACTGACAGAAAAATCAACGTTCATCCTCTTATACACCCTGAGTGTAGCCTTTTATATGCCGACGATTGCCTTGGCGAATACGACGGCTTTTACCATATTGAAAAACAATGGATACGACACGGTGAAGGATTTCCCGCCTATTCGTGTGTTGGGAACCGTCGGTTTTATTGTGACGATGTGGTTTGTGAACTGTGCCGTATGGCTTGTAGAAAGTTCTTCATGGGATGGTGTAACCTTTACGTTGACGTTTGCAGAGCATCCCCATAAGTTCCAATATACACATATGCAGTTCTTCGTCTCAGGTTTGTTAAGCATCATACTTTTCCTCTATTGTTTTACATTACCAAAATGTAAACTGACAAAGAAAGATCAGAAAGTCTCGTTGGCAGAGAGTTTCGGCCTAAATGCATTCAGACTCTTCAAGACCCGGAAGATGGCCTTGTTCTTTATCTTCTCTGCATTGTTAGGTATGTGCCTACAGGTCACCAACGGTTATGCAGGACCCTTCATTACCAGTTTCAAAGGCAGTGCCGACCCTGTCGTCGCATCCTCCTTTGCAGCTAACAACGCAACGTTGTTGACATCTATTAGTCAGATTAGTGAAGCGCTTTGTATCTTGATGATTCCATTCTTCTTGAAACGCTACGGTATCAAGATCGTCATGCTGATGTCATTGTTTGCCTGGGTATTTCGTTTCGGATTCTTTGGTATCGGCCATCCCACTATGCCAGGGGTTTTATTCTTTATCCTTTCCTGTATCGTCTATGGTGTTGCTTTCGACTTCTTCAATGTGTCAGGTGGTATCTTTGTCGATCAGGAGTGTGATGCTTCTGTAAAAGCATCTGCCCAAGGTCTGTTCATGATGATGACTAATGGTGTAGGAGCTACTATTGGAACCTTAGTTGCTGGTGAGATCGTCAACCACTATTGTTCATGGCAAAACGGTTTCTTACAGGGTGATTGGACCACATGTTGGTTTATCTTTGCCACTTTTGCTATTGTGGTTGGTGTAACGTTTGCTCTGGTTTTCAAACCTGATCAGAAATAACACGTCGTATGAAGGAAGTTAGGTTTTTCTATGTGCCAGATGCCCAGCAGCAGACGGAACTTCCGCCTGACGAAGCCATGCATGCCATGCGTGTTCTCCGTCTGAAGAGTGGGGATGAGATGTTTTTGATGGATGGCATGGGAAATTACTATAGGGCCGAGGTAACGATAGCAGCCACACGTCATTGCTATTATCAGATTAAAGAATGTATGACTCAGGAGCCTCAGTGGAAAGGGCACAGGCACCTTGCCATAGCTCCGACAAAGATGATGGACCGTATTGAATGGATGACAGAAAAAGCGACTGAAATAGGAGTTGATGAGATGTCATTTATCAACTGCCAGTTTTCTGAAAGAAGGCTATTAAAAACTACTCGTCTCGAGAAAATTGCTATTTCTGCCATGAAACAAAGCCATAAGGCGTGGAAGCCTGTACTCAATGAAATGGAACATTTGAGGCATTTTATCGAACAGCCAAGAAAGGGGAAGAAATATATTGCCCATTGTTATAATGAGATTCCACGTACCTATCTTTTTGACGAATTACAAAAGAATGAAGATAACGAGGAGGTCACTGTGATGATAGGTCCAGAAGGTGATTTCAGTCTCGAAGAAGTAAAAGAGTGTATCGAAAAAGGCTATCAGAGCGTTCATCTGGGTGAGAGTCGTCTGCGTACGGAAACTGCAGGACTTGTCGCAGTAATGATGATGCAATTGGCTAAGAAATAAATCAAATAATTAAACTAAGAATATGACTGACGAAAAAATCATGGCTACCATCAAACCCGATGGTGAGTATTGGCAACCGGAAATTGAAACCATGCCTAGAGAGCAGTTGCAACAACTGCAAGTGAAGAAACTCAAAGAGAGCATCAACATTGCCTTGAAGTCTCCTTTCTACAAGAAACGTCTGGGCGATTTAGGTATCAACGCTGACTCTATCAACAGTCTCGATGACCTAAGAAAGATTCCCTTTACCACGAAGCAGGACCTTCGTGACAACTATCCTTACGGACTGGTTGGCGGCAATTTGGACGATGCCGTACGTATCCACTCTACCAGTGGTACGACAGGTAATCCCTGTGTGGTTGTGTATTCAGAGCACGACATTTGTTCATGGGCCAATATGATTGCCCGTAACCTCTATATGGTGGGCTGTCGTAAGAGCGATGTATTCCAGAATTCCAGCGGCTACGGTATGTTTACTGGCGGTCTGGGCTTCCAATATGGTGCAGAGTGGCTGGGTGCAATGACGGTTCCTGCCGCTGCTGGTAACTCCAAGCGTCAGATCAAGTTTATCAAGGATTTTGGTACCACTGCCCTCCATGCCATTCCTTCTTACGCTATCCGTCTGGCCGAGGTATTCAAGGAGGAGGGGGTTGACCCTGCTACCACAAAACTCCGTACCCTATGCATCGGTGCCGAGCCACATACCGAAGAGCAACGTCGCCGTATCGAGCGAATGTTGGGTGTGAAGGCCTATAATTCGTTCGGTATGACCGAGATGAACGGCCCTGGTGTTGCCTTTGAGTGTAAATATCAGGAAGGTATGCACCTCTGGGAGGACAATTATATCGTTGAAATCGTTGATCCTGACACACTCGAGCCTGTGCCAGACGGTGAGATGGGTGAGATGGTGCTTACAACCCTCGACCGTAATATGATGCCTATCCTGCGCTATCGCACTCGTGACCTTACTCGCATCATCGCTGAGCCTTGTAAGTGCGGACGTACCCACCGTCGTATCGATCGCATCAAGGGACGTACTGATGACATGTTCATCATCAAGGGTGTAAATGTATTCCCGATGCAGGTAGAAAAAATTCTTGTGCAGTATCCGGGTTTAGGCAGCAATTATCTCATTACCCTTGAGACCATTGACGATAACGATGTCATGACCGTTGAGGTTGAAATCGACGGACTGGAGACCGATATCTATCCAGAGATTCAGAAGATGACCAAGGATATCCAGCGTGCTTTGAAGGACGAGATCCTCCTAACACCTCAGGTGAAACTCGTCAAAAAAGGATCTTTGCCGCAAAGTGAGGGTAAGGCTGTACGTGTCCATGATCTCCGCAACAACAAGTAGTGTGATGATATCGGGCAAGGTATGTCATAGGACTTTATTGACAGTCATCCTGTTTTGTGGGATGACTGTCATGGCTCATGCTCAAATAAAAATCTCGGACCTGTTTCGTGAGATGCCGGATTCACTCCTGCCTGTCCTTTCTGAAAACAACCGTTTGGATATGATAGATTTTATGGCATCCGGAATGAAAGCGGAAGTGACGAATAGGCTAGGGGGGAGGAGTGAGATGATCTTGTTGACAGATGACAGCCTGCGTATTAAAGTAAGTGATGCACAGACTGTTACACTTTTACTTATCAGTCCATTAGATTCCATTGAAAGTGACCACAAAATTATCTGTCAGATTTGTACATATGGCACTAATGAGTCTATGCTACAATCTGTTACGTCGTTCTATACTACTCAATGGAATAAGATAAATCAAATACCCCCTCTCAATGAGGAAGATAACAAGCAAATTCATTCGCTGAATTTGCAAACAATTCTAAATTGGGAGCAAGATATTCTAAAAAAAGATTAAAACCGTGAGACGAAGTCTGCAATTTCTATGAATGAGATTAAATAATTCGTATCTTTGCGACGTGTTTTTCATGGTATTAGATTATTAAGGTTATAAAAGAAAATCGGATGTCGTGAGACATCCAATTTTCTGAACCAGCTGAAATATTTGTAGGCTGGTTTCGGAAAGGGAGCTTGGGAAAGTTTCCTTTTCTTTTTTGTCCTAGTAACTTCTGGCAATGATGACTCTTGCCTTTGATGGCTTTCCGCTTACCATATCAATACCAGGTGTCTGTTCCACGCCAAAGGGCACGCAACGGATAGTCGCCTGAGTCTCTTCCTTGATTTGTGCCTCAGTCTCAGCTGTACCATCCCAGTGGCAAAGGAAGAAACCGCCATCCTTTACCTTTTCTTTGAACTCCTCGTAGTTGTCACATTCGTAGATGTGTGCATCACGATAGGCCTTCGCCTTCTCGAAGATATTCTTTTGGATCTCTTCCAACAATTGCTCCACATATGCTACGATTCCTTCAATAGGACGTGTTTCCTTCTCTAAAGTATCACGTCGCATCACCTCAATGGTGCCATTCTCCAGATCGCGAGCACCCAGAACCAATCGTACAGGTACACCTTTCAGTTCATAATCAGCAAATTTAAATCCTGGACGTTTGTTGTCAGCATCATCAAACTTCACTGTAATGCCCTTAGCACGTAATGCCTCAATAATGGGTGTCACCTCCTTGTTCACGAGTTCCATCTGCTCAGGCTTGGTAGCGATAGGGATGATAACCACCTGCAGCGGAGCCAACTTGGGAGGCAGGACCAAACCATTGTCGTCTGAATGGGTCATGATCAGCGCACCGATGAGTCGGGTAGAGACGCCCCATGAAGTAGCCCAGACATATTCAGGCTTATTGTCTTTGTTTAAATATGTCACTTCGAAAGCCTTGGCAAAGTTCTGTCCGAGGAAATGAGAGGTACCCGATTGCAATGCTTTACCATCTTGCATCATGGCCTCAATGGTGTAGGTGTCGAGGGCTCCGGCGAAACGCTCTGTCTCACTCTTCACACCTTGCACAACGGGAACGGCCATCCATTCCTCAGCAAACTTTGCATAGACCTTCAACATCTTCTGTGCTTCTTCTTCGGCCTCCTCACGGGTGGCATGAGCTGTATGACCCTCCTGCCACAGGAATTCTGAGGTACGTAGGAAAGGACGGGTACGCATCTCCCAGCGCATCACATTACACCACTGGTTACACATCAAGGGCAGATCGCGCCAGGAATGTATCCAGTTCTTATATGTGTTCCAAATTATCGTTTCTGAGGTCGGACGCACAATCAGCTCTTCTTCCAATTTGGCGGTAGGATCAACTTCAACGCCACTTTTATCTTCTTTGGCACGTAAACGATAATGTGTAACGACAGCACATTCTTTGGCGAATCCTTCCACATGTTCGGCTTCACGGCTCAGGAATGATTTAGGGATGAGTAGGGGAAAATAGGCGTTCTGTGCCCCTGTTTCCTTAAACATCTTATCAAGTTGCTGCTGCATCTTTTCCCAGATGGCATAGCCATAGGGCTTGATGACCATACATCCACGTACAGCACTCTGTTCGGCCAAGTCTGCCTTTACGACGAGATCGTTGAACCACTGGCTGTAATTATCAGCCCTTTTCGTCAATTCTTTTAGTTCTTTTGCCATGTTTTTTACCTCTAAATTTCAATTTGCGTGCAAAATTACATAAAAAATATGAATTATGCGTTATGAATTATGAATAAATTCGTATCTTTGCACCATATAAGAATTAATTCATTGTGTTTAACATTAAAAAAAGGAGAAATTATGAAAAGTTTAAAGACAATCGCCATTGCTCTTTGCACAGCAATCACTTTGGCAGGATGTACAGTAAGTAATACGGCAAAAGGAACTGCCATCGGTGCTGGTGGTGGTGCTGCCTTAGGTGCTATTATTGGTCACATTGCAGGTAATACTGCCGTTGGTGCTGCTATTGGTGGTGCTGTAGGTGCTGGTGCAGGTGCTATTATCGGTCACAAGATGGACAAGGCCAAGAAAGAGGCCGAAGCTGTAAAGAATGCCCAGGTTGAGAGTATCAAGGATGCCAATGGTCTGGATGCCGTGAAGGTGACCTTCGACTCTGGTATTCTTTTCACAACAGGTAGTTCTACACTGAGTTCTACTGCTAAAACTTCACTTGCACAGTTTGCAGGTGTGTTGAAGAGCAATTCTGACTGTGATGTTGCCGTTCAGGGTTATACAGACAATGCTGGTTGGAAGAATTCTACTGCTGAGCAGAGTGCCCAGAAGAACCTCGACCTTTCTCAGAAGCGTGCAGAGTCAGTGACCAGTTATCTTCTGTCACTTGGTGTTCCTTCATCACAGATTCGTAGCACCACAGGATTTGGCGAGTCTAATCCTGTTGCCGACAACTCAACAGCAGCTGGTAAGGCCCAGAACCGCCGTGTGGAGGTATATATGTATGCTTCTAAGGCTATGATTCAGGAGGCTGAACAGCAGGCTAAGTAAAATTCTGAAACACATTATTAGTAATGGGTAATTAGCAGACTGCGAAATTACTCATTATTAATTTTATCTCTATGAAAACCCTACGAAAGATTATCCGTTGGTTCCTGGCCATCTTCTTTGCATCCACGATTCTTTCTGTGGTTGCATACCGTTTCATACCGGTATGGTTCACGCCATTAATGTTTATCCGTTGTGCGCAACAGGTCAGTGAAGGCAAGGAAATGAAACTCTCACATCATTGGGTATCCATGGAGTATATCAGTCCTTCCATGCCCGTAGCAGTTATTGCCAGTGAGGATGCTAATTTCCTGAAACATCATGGTTTTGACTATAAAGCTATCGAGAGTGCAGCCATTCGTAATATGAAACATCCTGAGAAACGAAAACTTGGTGCATCAACCATTTCCCAGCAGACGGCAAAGAATGTCTTTCTATGGCCAGGACGTTCCTGGATTCGGAAAGGGTTCGAAGTGTATTTTACAACGCTTATTGAACTCTTGTGGTCTAAACAGCGTATCATGGAAGTCTATCTAAATAGCATTGAAATGGGCGATGGGATTTATGGCGTTGATGCTGTAGCAGAAGAACATTTTCAAACTGATGCAAAGAATTTGAGTCGTGAACAATGCGCACTCATTGCTGCGACTTTACCAAACCCACGAAAATTCTCTAGTAAAAATCCATCGAACTATATGCTGAAACGTCAGACTCGTATTATGAAAGAAATGAAATTTGTTCCAGCTTTTCCAAAGTAGGGGTGTTCTTCTTATCTTGTATATTTATCATAATGCCGATTCTTGTCTAAAAGAAGTCTATCTATCTCTGTCCTCCAAAACCTTGAACTTAGCACGCTTTTGTCGTAATGATTCTAAATTCAATGAATACGAAACTGTTTGCGGAATATTAGGTTTGCAATACGCTAGCATTTTCCCTATAGGGCTCAGAATACAACTGCATCCACGGTAATGCGAATAATCATCATCACCGACACGATTGACCGCCACAAGATATGACATATTTTCTATGGCACGGGCACGTGTCAGAATATGGAAAGCATTCTGACGTGATTCTGGCCAATTAGCCACACAGACAATAAGATCATACTGAAGATCGTCTGCATAGCGACTCCATTTAGGGAAACGAAGGTCGTAGCATGTCAATAATAGGATGCGGAAACCCTCATACTCTACAATCGTATGACTCTCACCTGCCTGGTAATAGTGGTTTTCGCCACCATAAGTAAACAAATGGTGTTTATCATAATATTGCAAATCTCCATTCTTTCCGTTCACGAAATATTGTCGATTGTGATAGTTACCATCCGATGTACGGATGGCAAGACTGCCACAGATAGCACAACTATGCTGGTGTGCCATACGTCTCATCCATGCCAGTGAGACACTATCGCACTCGTCTTCAGCCAGTCCCTGTGGTTGTGTAGCGAAACCTGTGCTCCACATTTCCGGGAGAACATAAAGATCGCTCTCTGGTTGGGTTAACAGCAAGCTCTCTGCCTGTTTGATATTCTCAAAGGGATTACCCCATTGGATGTCGGTTTGTAGAATAGTTACTTTCATTATAAATAAGGTGTTATTTCAGATAAAAGTCCTCCGTTAGATTATGATACCAGTCACTTCTCTGACCAGGATTGATCTCAAGCGTCTCTGTCGTTGAACTGACGACGGCAACAGCATTATTCCGAAACTCCATCAAGTAACGTCTAGTTGCTTTTTGCAACGTAGTTTTGATGGCACATTCTTTTGACAGGATTAATTCTGCCTGAGCGGCTTCTGACAACAACGGCGAACGATAATCCGCAGGAATGACAACTGAAAATAAACCATCTTTCTTCAGGAGTTTTTTCACAGATTGCATGAGTATTTTATAGGTAAGCGTGGCTGCATGCCGAGCCTGTGTACGGGACGGATCTGGACAAGTGAGAGAATTTACGAAAAACGGTGGATTACAGACGATTGCATCAAATGGTTCTACTGAACAATCAACTATATCAGTCTGAATTATATATACCCGATTGGCAAATGGAGAGTCAGCCACATTAGTCTTTGCCTGTGAAACGGCTCCACCATCAATATCAATGCCATAAACCTCTGCCTCCGGATATCGTTGGGCCATCATTAGGGCAATTAACCCCGTACCCGTACCAATATCCAAAATACGACAAGGGCCTGTGGGCGCCGATGCCCACGCACCGAGCAACGTCCCATCAGTACCAACTTTCATAGCGCAGCATTCCTGGTGAATTGTGAACTGTTTAAACTCAAAATAACCTTTTGCCATTTTCAGGGACAAAGGTAGTGTAATTTAAATGAAATACCAAATTTTAAGAAAAAGAATTCTCTGTTCTCAATTATATTTCGTACCTTTGCAACCGAATTGTGTAATTAGGAAACGAAGAAAGAAGAA
Organism: uncultured Prevotella sp.; assembly: GCA_905233555.1. Classification (GTDB taxonomy): domain Bacteria; phylum Bacteroidota; class Bacteroidia; order Bacteroidales; family Bacteroidaceae; genus Prevotella. The sequence goes on from CAJODF010000022.1 coordinate 21,276, forward strand.
AAATAACGAAATGAGTAACCAGAATAAGAACTCAGCATTTCAGATGATTGCAGACGTTAGCGGAGAATTTCAGGATTTAATTAATGTAGAAACGCCCCCCACTGTCCCTATATTAGCAGTACGTAACCTTGTACTTTTCCCGGGTGTCCTCTCCCCTATCCTCATTGGACGTGATTCCAGCAAGAATCTTGTTCAGAAGGCAGAGAAGAAAGGACTCGTTATCGGTGTGGTGTGTCAGTTAGACCCTGAGACAGAAATCCCTATGAAAGAGGATCTCTATGAATATGGCGTCTATGCGAAAGTCATGAAGTTACTAACACTGCCCAATGGTAATGTGACGGCGATTGTTCAGGCAATGGGCCGTATGCGCCTACATGATATCGTAGCTTCAACGCCTTATCTTGAGGGCGTTGCGGAGCCTGTGCCAGAAATTGAACCCGAAAAGCGCGACCGCGAGTTCAGGACAGCCATGGAAGACCTGCGTAACATGGTTGAAGATTACATCAATGTCAGCGATGACCTGCCCGATGAGGCCACCTTTGCGGTGAAGAACATCAGCAACCATGTCATGGCTCTGAACTTTATCTGTTCGAATATGCCATTCAATGTAAAGGAGAAAATGTCGCTTCTGGAGACAGAGACCGTCAAGGAACGACTCTTCAAGGTGATGAAGATCATCAACCGTGAAATTAACCTCCAGCATCTGAAGGCCGATATCCGCAATAAGACTCGTGAGGATATCGACGAGCAGCAACGTAACTACTTCCTCCAGCAACAGATCAAGAATCTACAGGCTGAGATTGGCAATGGCGAGGGATCGCCAGAGAAACAGGAACTGTTGCGGAAGGCAAAAGATAAGAAATGGTCAGAGGAAATTGCCAGAACCTTCCGTAAGGAATGTGACAAACTTGACAACCTCAACCCCCAAAGCCCCGATTTCAACGTACAATTAAATTATCTCCAGACGATGGTGAACCTGCCTTGGGGCGAATATACCACCGACGATCTGGACCTGAAACGTGCACAGAAGATTCTCGACCAAGACCACTATGGCATGGAAAAGGTGAAGGAGCGAATCCTTGAATATATGGCTGTCCTTTCCCTGCGTGGCGACTTGAAATCGCCGATTCTCTGCCTCTATGGTCCTCCTGGTGTCGGAAAGACCTCCTTGGGCAAGAGTATCGCAGAGGCCATGAAACGCAAGTATGTTCGTATGTCGCTAGGCGGTCTTCACGACGAGGCAGAGATACGCGGTCATCGTCGTACCTACGTCGGTGCTATGCCTGGACGCGTCATCAAGAGCATCCAGAGGGCAGGCTCGAGTAATCCGGTGTTTATCCTTGATGAAATAGACAAAGTTACACAGAATACGCACAACGGCGATCCAGCATCGGCACTACTCGAGGTGCTTGACCCTGAACAGAACAATGCTTTCCACGACAACTACTTAGATGTAGATTACGATCTCTCAAAAGTATTGTTTATTGCCACCGCCAACAACCTGAGTACCATTCCACGTCCCCTACTCGACCGCATGGAAGTCATTGAGGTAAGTGGTTATATTACAGAAGAAAAGATAGAAATCGCGAAGCGTCACTTAATACCTCGTGAATTGAAGAATACCGGTCTGGACAGACCCGCCCTTAAGCCATCGTTCAATAAGGCTTCCATTGAGAAGATTATCGAGCAATATACCCGTGAAAGCGGTGTCCGTCAACTCGAAAAACAGATTAATAAAGCCCTTCGTAAAATTGCATATAATTCGCAGTTGGATGGCGACGATACCAAGAAGAAAATCACCCCACAGGAACTGGAGGATCTCTTAGGGAAACCACCATTCTATCGCGACATCTACCAAGGCAATGACTATGCGGGCGTTGTCACAGGGCTCGCATGGACCAGTGTCGGCGGAGAGATACTCTTCATCGAGACTTCACTTTCAAAAGGTAAGGGTTCAAAGCTTACACTGACGGGCAACCTTGGTGACGTGATGAAAGAGTCAGCCATCTTAGCCCTCGAATATGTGAAGGCCCATGCCGAGACATTAAACATTGACTACCGGATCTTTGACTATTGGAACATCCATATCCACGTGCCGGAAGGTGCTACCCCTAAAGACGGCCCCTCGGCAGGTATCACCATTGCCACCAGTATCGCCTCTGCCCTCACTCAGCGTAAGGTGCGTAAAAACACGGCGATGACTGGTGAAATCACGTTGCGTGGTAAGGTCTTGCCCGTAGGCGGTATCAAAGAGAAGATTCTTGCTGCCAAGCGAGCAGGTATTACGGATATTGTGATGTGTCGCGAAAACGAAAAGGACATCAACGAGATTCCTGAGGTCTATCTGAAAGGTGTGAAGTTCCACTATGTGGAAAACGTCCAGGATGTCTGGGCCTTTGCATTGACCGATGAAATCGTCAAGAATCCGCTGACATTGGAAATCGCCCAGGAAGACGAGAGAGAGAAGAAATGACTTTCGAAGTAAAGCATACAGACCCTGCCAGTAATGCACGTGCCGGACTGATTATGACCGACCACGGCCCGATTGAAACGCCAATTTTTATGCCTGTTGGTACAATAGGCAGTGTTAAGGCTGTGCATTTCTCAGAACTGAGAGAACAGGTGAAAGCCCAAATCATTCTTGGCAATACCTACCATCTCTATCTGCGCCCGGGTCTTGACATCCTCAGAAAGGCTGGCGGACTACACAAGTTCAACACATGGGACAGACCGATCCTGACCGATTCCGGCGGTTTTCAGGTCTTTTCCTTGACTGGCATACGCAAACTCAGCGAGGAAGGCTGTGAGTTCCGTAGTCATATCGATGGATCAAAGCATTTCTTTAAGCCCGAGAATGTCATGGATACGCAACGCGCCATCGGAGCCGACATCATGATGGCCTTCGACGAATGCCCACCAGGCAATAGCGATTATCAATATGCGGCTAAGAGTCTGAAACTTACACGGCATTGGCTCGACCGATGCGTCAAGCGTTTCAATGAGACTGAACCCCTCTATGGCTACCATCAGACACTTTTCCCCATCGTACAGGGTTGTACCTATAAGGATCTCCGTCAAGATGCAGCCAAACATGTGGTCGATACCCTAGGTAAACTCAATGATGGTGGCGGCGCCTCCATTGGCGGCCTGGCCGTCGGCGAACCCACTGAGGTGATGTACGAGATGATAGAGGTAGTCAATGAGATATTGCCCAAAGACCGACCCCGCTACCTGATGGGCGTCGGTACACCGCAAAATATTCTCGAATCCATCGAGCGAGGCGTCGATATGTTTGACTGTGTCATGCCCACCCGCAATGGGCGTAATGCCATGCTCTTCACCTATCAGGGTACGATGAACATGCGAAACAAGAAATGGGAAGACGATTTCACTCCAATCGATCCGGACGGATGCGAGATAGACCGTATCCACTCTAAGGCCTACTTACATCATCTATTCAAGGCGCAGGAACTGTTGGCCATGCAGATAGCCAGTATCCATAACCTAGCCTTCTACCTCCGTCTGGTCACGGATGCCCGCCAGCATATTTGTCAGGGTGACTTCGTGCAATGGAAACGTAGTGTAATCGATCAATTGGGACAAAGAGTATGATGCACAGAGAGAAGGATTTTAGCAAGATACGCGACCACATCAAGCGCTATCGCCGTCGCCGTGCCATCAGTCGGAAATGGGCGGTATTCACCCGTTTCATCAAGAAATGGTTAGGATGGCTGAGTTACCTGCGTTATCTCAATCCCTTCCGCTATCTGAAACGGCTCGACAGATATATTATTGCCAAGTTCATCGGCACATATATCTACTCCATCATCCTGATCATCTCTATCTCCATCGTCTTCGATGTCAACGAGAACCTCTCGAAGTTCGCAACCTACAATGCGCCGGTCAAGGCTATCGTATTCGACTACTATGCCAACTTCGTGCCTTATTTCGCCAATCTCTTCTCTCCCCTCTTCGTCTTTATTGCCGTCATTTTCTTTACGTCGAAGTTGGCAGGCAACAGCGAGATTATCGCCATGCTGGCTGCAGGTGTCAGTTTCAAGCGCCTGCTGCGTCCCTACCTCATCTCAGCAGCCATGATTGCCATTGTCAACTACGGACTTGGTGCCTATATCATTCCGAAGGGTAACATTGTGAAGATGGATTTTGAGGCGAAATACAAGAACAAGAAAAGAACGTTCTCTGCCTCGAACGTACAATTGATGGTCGGCCCTGGTGTGATAGCCTATATGCAGCAGTACGACGACCGTACGAAAACAGGTTATGGCTTCTCACTCGACAAGTTTGAGAACAAGAAACTCATCAGCCACATGACTGCCTCTTCCATCCGCTACGACTCCATCAGTGAGTCGCGTAACCACTGGAAGGCCATGAATTATAAGATTCGTACGCTGAAAGGCCTTCGCGAAGAAATCAAGTCGGGCACCCAACTCGATACCATTATTTTGATGGAACCGATGGATCTGGTCTTTTCATCGGGTCAGCAAGAAACCCTTACCTCACCCGAATTGCGCGCATATATCAGCAAACAGATAGAACGAGGCTCTGGTAATGTAGCCCAATACGAGGTCGAGTACCATAAACGTATCGCCACCTCCTTTGCCTCCTTCATCCTTACCATCATCGGCGTATCGCTCTCCAGTCGTAAGCGCAAAGGCGGCATGGGTCTCTATCTCGGTATCGGACTAGCCCTTTCCTTCACCTACATCCTGCTGCAGACCGTCAGTGCTACGTTTGCCACACAGGCAGACGCCCCGCCGATGCTGGCCGTATGGATTCCCAATATCTTGTTCTTTATTATCGCTTATTTCTGTTATCGGCAAGCCCCGAATTAGAAATGAAAAGTGCGAAGTAAAATGTGAAAAAGTAAAAAATGAAATTTGAAGAAACATATCTCAACGATAATATCCTCGATGCGCTCTATGACATGCACTTCGATGAAATGACCCCTATCCAGGAACGGTGCATACCCGAGATTCTCGATGGATACGATGTTTTAGGCGTGGCACAGACGGGTACCGGCAAGACCGCCGCCTACCTGTTACCCATCCTCTCCATGCTTGACGACGGCGACTATCCACGCGATGCCATCAACTGTATCGTGATGTCGCCCACCCGTGAACTCGCTCAGCAGATCGACCAGGCCATGCAGGGTTTCGGCTACTATCTCGACGATGTGTCGTCGGTGGCCGTCTATGGCGGTAACGATGGTAACCGTTACGATCAGGAACTGCGCGGCATGCGGTTAGGTGCTGATATTCTCATTGCCACCCCGGGGCGTCTGCTGAGTCACCTGAAGGTAGGCAACCTCGACCTGAGCCGCTGTTCCTTCTTCGTGCTCGACGAGGCTGACCGTATGCTCGACATGGGCTTCATCGACGATATCATGAAGATCGTGCAGCAACTGCCGAAGTCGTGCCAGCGCGTGATGTTCTCAGCCACCATGCCACCGAAAATCCGTGAACTGGCTGTCACCCTACTCCACGACCCCGTAGAAATCAAGATTGCTGTTTCAAAGCCTGCCGAAAAGATTCACCAGAGTGCCTATGTCTGCTACGAGCCGCAGAAACTCAAGATCATCAAGCACCTCTTCAAGGCCGGTGACCTGCAACGTGTCATCATCTTCTCCGGCAAAAAAGAGAAGGTCAAGGAGGTGACCCGTCAGTTGAAGCAGATGCACATCAACTGCGACCAGATGCACAGCGACCTGAGTCAGCAGGAACGCGACGAGGTAATGTACCGCTTCAAGGCCGGAATGACCGATGTACTGGTGGCTACCGACATTGTAGCCCGAGGCATCGATATAGACGACATCCGCATTGTCATCAACTACGATGTGCCCCACGATGCCGAGGACTATGTCCATCGTATCGGTCGTACTGCCCGTGCCGACCGCGACGGACAGGCCATCACCTTTATCAGCGATACGGACATTTATCGTTTCCAGCAGATCGAACATTTCTTAGGTAAGGAAGTAGAGAAGACGCCTCTGCCCGAAGGATTGGGCGAAGCTCCTGTCTATGTCAAACGTGAGAAAAAGCACAACGACACCCGTCGTCACGGCCGTTGGCATAGTAAGGGCAATGGCAGCAAGAACAATCAAAAACGGAAGAACACTCATAAGAAGCATTCTTCCGATCAATCCGGCAAATAAGACCTTTACATCGGGCCTCCGCCTCCGCCGAAGCCGCCACCGGGCATACCACCGCTTGGCATGCCTCCACCTGGGAATCCGCCTCCAGGCATACCGCCTCCGGGCATACCGCCGCGCCCACCGCGTCCACCACGTCCGAATCCTTCCGATCCACGGCCGTTATTGTTACCACGCCCGAACAGGTTCAGGCGATAACTCACATGAATCATACCATACGATGTGATGGCATTCACCTCACGGTCTGTCCAGCCGTTGGCATTCACCGTCCGTGTGAAGTTGGTCTGTTCATGTAGGATGTCGTACCACTGCAGCATCACGGTCAGTTTCTTGCCGCGCAGGAAACTGTGCGAGAGTTGTGCATTCCAGATCATTTCATTGGTGTTCAGAGTCTCATCGCTATAGCCTCGCTTGCTGTACACGTGGAAGTCTGTAACCAGACTGGTACCCCAAGGGAAGGTGATGTTCGTGTTGCCACCGTATTGGAAGTTCCAGGTGCTCAGGTTGTTTGATGCCTGTAGTCTGTTCTCCGTACGGGCCCAGGTGGTACGTCCGTTGAGCGAGAAACTGAGCCATTTGTTACGATAACTGAGCGATACCGACGGGTTGACATTATAGGTGTGAGTCACGTTGCGGTCAGGAATAGCCGTGCGGTTCAAGTTCACATAGCCCACCCGGTGGTTGTAACTTCCGCTGATAGAACCGCTGATGTCCCAGCGATTCAGCGTGTCGAGTCCCATATTGAAGGTGATGCTGGCATTCGTCGACCAGTTGCCGTTGATGTTCTCCGGTCTGCTGATGCGTCCGCCCGTCGTCTCGTTATAGGTCACCACGTTGCCTATCGAGTTCTTTGTTACCTGGAAACTGCCATTCGAACTGAAACTCCAGTGGCGCTGTGCTTTCGGTACCATGAATCCCAGACTGTCTTCCACCAGTCTTGTCTGGCGCTGCTTCTGGAAGTTCACACTCAGGTTGCTCGTAAACGAGGGTTTCAGTCCCGGATTACCCATCGAGATATTCAGCGGGTTGGTGTCGTCGTAGATGTCGAGCAACTGGGTGATGTTCGGTTGTTGGCTGTTTCCGCGATACTGCACCTGTAGGTTGGTCTGCTGGTTGAAGCGGTAACGCAGGTTCAGCGTCGGCGAGATATTGTTCACCGTCCTTGTAGTGTCGATGGGGATGCCTAAATACTGTTGGATGTAGTGCGACTTCTGCGGCTGCATCTGTATACCCACGTTCATGTTGTATTTCTCCCTTACCACACGCAGTTGCAGGTCGATGTTATGGTTGTACTCCGTGCGTTCCGAGTAGCGGCTCAAGTCGTCGGAAAGGTAACTCTCGTAAGGGTTGTCGAGATAACCGAACAGTCGGGTGAAGTCGCGGTAGTCACGCAGCACGTCCAGAAATGCTTCGCTCGACAACTCGGGGAAATCGTAGGTCGAAGGGTCACTCTTTTGGTAACTGTAGTTATAGCGGTAGTTCACCTGCAGGAAAATACCCTGCTGCCCTACTCTTCCGCCTCGGCCACCGCCGCCTCCGCCTCTGTTGCCGCCTCTGCCGCCACCGAAGTTACCGAATCCGAAACGGTTGGTCTGTGTGCTGTCTTCGGGCTGTGGCTTGGGCTTGAAGATAAAGAGCGGCTCGGTATAACTGAATCCGATCTGATAGCCCCAGTTGTCTGATGGCGACAGGGTGTATCGGTTGGTCTGGTAGGTCGAGTCGTTGCCGAAGCGGTCTGGCTGTTGATACAGTATGACCCTCGACAGACTGGCGTTCTGGTTATCGCCGTCACGGTAGTTGAAGCGGCCATTGATGGTCATATTGCGTCCGTTTCTGCCGAATCGGCGGTACAGTTGCAACTGTGAGTTGATGTTCGTATTACTGCCGTAACTCATCGACTTGTTCTCGCGACCGTTCACAATCAGCCCCATGTCATCCATTTTCTGTCTGCTCTCAAAACTCAGGGGGTCGGTGACGTACTCGAAGGGGTCAACATTGAACGACGCATTGGTCGATTCACTACGGCTGTCGTTGGTCGAGAAACTCATGTCCGGACGGAACGAGAGTGTGGTTACCGAGTCGATGGTCCATTGCAGGTTCATGTTACCCGTCCAACTGTTGTTGCGTGAGTAACTCTGGCTGATGCTGTTCGAGAAGGCACCGCCTCGGGTGTTCACGAAGTTTTCCGAACCCGTGCGGTTCCAGTTGTCGGTATCCCCGTGCGTCCATGTCACGCGTCCGCTCAACTTCAGGTTCTTGTCGTTCTCATAACTCACGTCAAGGGCGGTGGTCTTCGTCTCGCGCTGGCCTTGGTTGTTGCCTCGTCCTCGTCCGCCACGACCTGAGAAGTTCCGGTCGTTCACATTGTTGGCATTGGCCATCACCGTATAGCGCATGGCACCGAAGGGTTTCATGGCCGTCAGTCGCACACCGTAGCGCTTGTCAGTACCGATACCCAGGTCGGGATTCATCTGCAGACCGTTGCGGGCACTCCGTTTGGTTGTAAACTCCAATACGAAGTCATCGTTACCGTCGTCGATACCCGTCAGTCTCGACTGGTCGCTCTGCTCGTCGTAGGCCTTCACCTTGTCAATCACATACGAGGGCAGGTTCTTCATCACGGCATCGTTGTTACCCGTCATGAAGTCGCGTCCGTCCATCTTGAATTTCCGCACTTCCTTGCCGTTGATGCTGATCTTGCCGTCGTCGTCGATCTTCGCGCCAGGCAGTGCCTCCACCAGGGCCTCGATGACTGAACCCTCGGGCACACGGAACGCGTCTGCATTATATATTAAGGTGTCGTCTTTTACAATCATCTTCGGGATGTTCGCCGTCACCACCGCCTCGTTCAACTGTATGGCGTCAGCCTCCATCGTGATGTCGCCCAGTCGCAACTGCTGGCCCCTAGTCTTGGTAATATCCCGTTTCAGTTCCTTGTAACCCAGAAAACTGAACTTCAGCAGATACTGTCCTGCACTCACACTAGTGATGTTGAAGCGTCCGTTCTCGTCGGTATACGAACCTTTTACGAAGGTGGTGTCTTGTTTCCCGTTTTGTACCGGTCCCAGCCGGTAGAGTTGCAAGGTGGCACGCACCATGGCTTCGCGGTTTTCCTGATCGATGACACGTCCGGAAACGTTATCCTGTTGAGCATACGAAACGACCACACTCAGACAGAGCATGATCAAAAAAGAGTGAAGGCGATGAGTCAATTCCATTAATCTTAATCTATATGGGCTATTAATCCTAGTTACTGACTATTTGACCTTATATAACAAAGAAAGTTTAATTTTTGTCTATGACAAGAGTGTTTTTATAACATTTTTTTTCATTCCCTGATTAAACCCTTTCCCGTTTATGGGGTCTAACAGACAGATGCAGATTAAGATTCACAATCAAGTATAACATTTTAAAACCAAAAAGAAAATGAAAAAATTATTGTTAACAATTGCAGCAGTCTTCATTATGAGCGCTACAGCCTTCGCACAGGGTGGTTTCGGTGGTGGTCAAGGTCAGTTCGACCCCGAGCAGATGATTCAGATGCGTACCGACCGTACCGTAGAACAGTACAAACTGAATGCCGATCAGGCCAAGCAGTTGCTGGAACTCAACAAGAAGTACAATGATCGTTTGATGGGCGGCTTCGGCCGTATAGGCGGACGTCGTGGTGGCGGCATGGGCCAAGGCGGTCCTGGTGGCGGCGGTTTCGGTCAGGGCGGTCAGATGCCTGAACTCACCGAGGAACAACGCGCTCAGATGGAAGAGGCTCGCAAGAAGCGCGAGGAGGCTCAAAAGGAGTACGATGCAGAACTGGAGAAGATTATGACTCCCGATCAGTTCAAGCAGTACCAGGAGGATCAGAAGAACCGTCGTCAACGTGGCGGTTTCGGTGGCGGACAGCGCGGTCCCCGTCCTCAGAACACCTAATTTGTTAATATTCCTATCTTAGAGGGACGGTTCTTTTGTGTCAATACAATCGATGGACACAGAAGAACCGTCCTTTTGTAATGGAAATATCATACGATTTCGTCTTCATGTTGTCGAATATGTAATTTGTAGGATGGAGTTGGTCGATTCGGTGATGCGGTAGGGGTCGGCGATGCGGAGGCCGACGAGCCATAGGATGGTGCCAGATACATCGGTGAGCACCAGTTGACGGCGCTTCTCAAGGATATTTTGCTTCTGGTCGGTGAGGAAGTCGCTGACGAGTTTCTGGCCTTTCATGCCGAAGGGCTGGAAACGGTCGCCTTCCTGCACGGGTCGGAGGGTGAGCGGGAAGTGTATCTGGGAGGCATCGAGGGTAGCGACTTGCGGGTCGCGACTTACACGGGTGCCTGTACTTATTTGTTCCACGCGTACTTTGGCGGTTCCATCGAGGCAATAGACACCAGGCTCCGGAATAACAAGCGGTTTCATCGGCTCGCGGACGGGTTCCACGATGATGGACTGCCGGTCGATGACCAGAGTGTGCGTGGGAGAGGTGAACACCCTACCCGACTCGCCTTGCAAACTGGCCAGTATCTGTTCGATCTGGGTACGGTTGAAGCCTAAGGGCGAGAGGCTTTCGTGGAGAGAGCAGAGGGGCGAGGGAGAAGAAGATAGAGAAGAACGAGAAATGATAAGAGAGGAAAGAGAATCCTGTGTGCAGAAATAGGCGTTATAGACTTTCTCGGCTTCGGAGAGATAATAGGCGCTGCGGGCGATATTATCGGTGGAACCGGGGTAAATCTCTTCAATGAGCGGCAGGAGTTGGAGGCGGACTCGGTTGCGAAGCACGTCGGGCTCCAGGTTGGTGGAGTCGATGACATACGACTGATCTCGCTGGCGGAGGTAGTCCTCTATCTCCTGACGACTGACATCCAGCAAGGGTCGCACCACAGCGCCATTCTTGGGATGGATGCCGGTGAGCCCATGGATACCAGCCCCGCGCATCAGATTCATCAGCAGGGTCTCTACAGCATCGTCGCGGTGATGGGCCACGCAGATTTTCTCGGCCCCGATGTCGCGTCGAAGTTGTTCGAAATACTGGTAGCGCAATTCGCGAGCCGACATCTCAATGCTTACTTGATGTACAGATGCGTATTCTTCTGTGTCAAAATGAATTAAGTGAAGTGGTATGTTATGCTGTTTGCAGAGACTTTTCACGAAATCCTCGTCACGGTCGGACTCTTCGCCCCGAAGGTGAAAGTTGCAGTGGACGGCCTCGATGCGATAGTCAAGTTGCTGGAGAATAAGGAGCAATGCCACGCTGTCGGCGCCGCCGCTGAGTGCTACGAGATGCAATCCGTCATGGGAAAGTAGCGAGTGCTTCGCGATGAAATCGGCAACTTTATTTTTCACTTCTTATTTCTCACTTTTCACTCCACGTACAGAACTAAGCCTTTGAGGTATTCACCCTCCGGATGATAGATATTGATGGGATGGTCGGCAGGCTGATGCAACTGATGCAGGATGCGCACCTTCCGCCCTGCTTGGGCTGCAGCTGTAAAGACGGCATTGCGGAAATGATCTTTCGTGACCACCTGTGAACAACTGAATGTAAAGAGGATACCTCCCGGCTGAATCTTCTGGAAAGCCTTGTTATTTAGACGTGTATAGCCCTTCAGGGCATTGTGCAGCGCCCCGCGGTGCTTGGCAAAAGCGGGGGGATCAAGGATAATCAAGTCGTAATTGTCGATGGAATCGAGGAACTTGAAGGCATCTTCGCAAAAGGCCTTATGACGGTCGTCGCTCGGGAAGTTCAACTGCACGTTACGGTTGGTTAGTTCGATGGCCTTGGCACTGCTATCGACGGAATGGACCAATTTGGCCCCACCCCGCATAGCATAGAACGAGAAGCCACCGGTATAACAGAACATATTCAGTACCCGCTTGCCACGGGCATATTTCTCAAGCAGCGAACGGTTTTCGCGTTGATCGACGAAGAAGCCGGTCTTCTGTCCGTGGAGCCAGTCAACGTAGAACATCAGCCCGTTCTCGATGGCTGTATTCTCCTGTGAGCCGCCATAGAGGAAACCATTCTCCATGTGGTCCATGAAGGGCAGCGTGGTTTCGCTCTTATAATAGACATTCTCGATACGGGAGCCCATCACCTTCACCAATTGTTCGGCAATCTGCACCCGACTCAGATGCATACCGATGCTGTGGGCCTGCATGACGGCGGTCTTGCCATAGACATCGATGATAAGTCCCGGCAACAGGTCGCCCTCACCGTGGACCAGACGGTAGGTATTGTTCTGTGGATTGTCGGCCATGCCGATAGCAATGCGCATCCTGAGGGCTGACTCCAGACGGGCATACCAGAACTGGCTGTCGATGGGCACGTCGCGGAACGACAGAATACGCACGGCGATGGAACCAGCTTGATAATGGCCTACAGCCATGAAGGTACCATCGCGCCTAACGACCCTGACCACGTCGCCTTCGGACAGGTCAGCGTCAGCCTGTTGGATGGCTCCAGAGAATACCCATGGATGGAAGCGCAGGAGACTATCCTCCTTTCCCCCTTTGAGTTGCAAGTTCTTCATATATCCTAAAGTCTTCTTCTATTTCGAGTTCCGTCTCCAAGGTGTGTAGTTCATAGTCGCCGGTCTCTTCCAAACGTATCAGTTCCTCATAGAGTTGGATACAGGCCCAAGCATCGATGGCTGCATACTGCTTCTGCTTCTCTGTCAGAACGTCGCGTTCCCAGTTGGAAAGGCGTTCCGTCTTGCTGATGCGTGCGTTGAATAAGTTGGCATATAGTTTCTGCAGGCTTAAGTCTTCAATACCGATCTCTTTCATATGGTCCTGGACGTCGATAAACCAACCCGGCTCGAAATTACGCAGTCGTTTGAGCGAATTGATATCGTCGTGCCAGGAGAGCCCCACCTTGGGTACGGTCATATCTTCCAGCAGTCGGACGATGGCTCCAGTCATACCGGTATAATTGAGGCGGAAGAGGAAGCAGTTATGGTGCGTCGCCACCTGTAGGAGCGAGCACTTGAACTGCTGTTTCCTGGTAAACGAAGGTCTGGTCTCGGTGTCAACACCGAGAATAGGCATGGACAGCAGGTAATCGACGGCTCTTTCCGTCTGCTCAGGTGCTACGATGACGATGATGTTCTTGTCGTAGGTGACCCTTTGAAGGTCCGCCATCCACTCTTTCGCGAACCGGTTGTAGATGATCTTTTTCATTATCAAGGTGCAAAATTACAAAAAAAAAGGAAAAAGATGATGAAATATGGGATTTTTCCGTTACTTTTGCACGAAAATTCGGAAATGTTATTTGAATATGGCAAAAAAGAAGAGGGAAAAGCGCCCAAGTCAGGCCTCTGGATTTGCTGATGCGCTTGGTATTAAAAATATATTCTCGAACGAGATTCTGTGGATCTTCGTCGGCTTTATCATCATTGCTATGGCCATCTACATGCTGATAGCTTTTATCTCGTTCCTATCGACAGGTGCGGCAGACCAGACGATGATAGAGTCGGCCCGTGAAGGTGAACTGATGAATCCCGAGGTGGTGTTTGCCAATACCTGTGGTAAACTGGGAGCCTATATCTCCTATTATTTCATCAAGTGCTGCTTCGGACTACCCTCGTTCCTGATTCCCCTGTTTATGATTCTTTTGGGTGTACATCTAATCAAGGCTTATCAGGTGAACTTGCTGAAGTGGTTCATGTCGATGATGATTATCATGATCTGGGCATCTGTCACTTTCGCCAAGTTTCTCTCGCCACTGTTCGTGGATGCCTGCTACAACCCTGGCGGTGATCACGGCATCTATATCTGTCAGTGGATCGAGAACCTGGTAGGTGCGCCCGGCCTCACCATCTTGCTGGCCCTGATAGCACTTGGTTTCCTAACGTGGATTAGTGCGGAGACCGTGTATATTCTGCGCAAGATTCTGAATCCAACGAAGTTGTTCGAGAAGATACCGTTTAAGATTACGAACAATAATCCTGAAGAAAAGACAGATTCCTACGAGAATCAGATACAGACGGTGGACGACCCCGAAGTGTTCGACGACCCTGCCACACAGACGGTAGAATTTGACGACCTTGGAAGAGCCAAGGTCATTGACGAGGTCTATCATCAGGAACCGTCGGTAGATGTTCCCGAGCAGAAAGTTGCCGACATAGACTTGGAGGTGGAAGTGGCCAAGGGTGACGACGAGACGGCTGATGCCAAGACGCTCGTTGATGATGACTATAAGAATTTGGAGCCCTATGACCCCAAACGTGACTTGGAAAACTACAAGTACCCTACCCTTGACCTGCTGAAGAAATACGATAACGATGGTAAGCCGTATATCGATATGGCGGAACAGAACGCCAATAAGAACCGCATCGTGGATGTGTTGCGTACCTTCGGCGTGGAGATATCGAGCATCAAGGCCACAGTCGGTCCTACCATCACCCTCTACGAGATTACCCTTGCACCTGGTGTCCGTATCACCAAGATCCGTTCGTTGGAGGACGATATTGCCCTGAGCCTCTCGGCCCTTGGCATCCGTATCATCGCTCCTATGCCAGGTAAGGGTACTGTAGGTATCGAGGTACCTAATGCAAAGCCTTCTATTGTGTCGATGGAATCGATACTTAATTCGAAAAAGTTCCAGGAGAGTCAGATGGAACTGCCTTGTGCTGTGGGTAAGACCATCACCAACGAGGTGTTTATGTTCGATCTGGCCAAGGCACCCCACCTGTTGGTGGCTGGTGCAACCGGTCAAGGTAAATCGGTCGGACTGAATGCCATCGTCACCTCTTTATTATATAAGAAGCATCCGGCAGAACTGAAGATTGTGCTTGTGGATCCTAAGAAGGTGGAATTTTCGATTTACAACCCGCTGATCAACCACTTCTTAGCGAAAGTGCCTGATGAGGACGCCGATCCCATCATCACCGATGTGACGAAGGTGGTGCGCACGCTGAACTCGCTCTGTAAACTGATGGATACGCGTTACGACCTATTGAAGGAGGTTGGTGCCCGTAATATCAAGGAGTACAACAAGAAATTCATCGACCGTAAGATCCCCCCGCGTGGCGGACATGACTATATGCCGTATATCGTCGTAATTATCGATGAGTTCGGCGATTTGATTATGACGGCGGGCAAGGAGATAGAATTGCCAATAGCACGTATCGCCCAGTTGGCCCGTGCCGTGGGTATTCACATGGTGATTGCAACCCAGCGTCCTACCACCACAATTATTACGGGTAATATCAAGGCCAATTTCCCTGCACGTATTGCCTTTAAGGTGTCGGCAGGTATCGATTCCAAGACGATTCTTGACCGCACAGGGGCCCAGCAATTGATCGGCCGAGGCGATATGCTTTTCCTGAACGGTGCAGAACCTGTCCGTGTGCAGTGTGCCTTTGTTGATACACCCGAGGTGGAGCGCATCAATACTTTCATCGCAGAACAGCAGAGTTACGGCATGCCGTTTGAGTTGCCAGAGCCTGATATGCCAGAGCCTGATATGGGTGATGGTAGCGGCAAGGATGTGGATATGCAGCACCTGGATCCGCTCTTCGAGGATGCCGCCCGTCTGATTGTCCGTGAGCAGAGCGGATCGACCTCTCTCATCCAGCGTAAGTTCGCCATCGGTTACAACCGTGCCGGCAGACTGATGGATCAGTTGGAGAAGGCTGGTGTCGTTGGTGCAGCCATGGGATCAAAACCCCGCGAGGTGATGATTCAGGACGAAAATAGTTTGAACAACTTATTAAATAATCTGAAATGAAGAAGATCAGTTTTCTCATAATAGCCATGCTGCTCTGTCTGGGATCCAGTGCTGAGAATGCGAAAAAGATTCTCGACAAGGCAGCAGCCACGGTGAGTAACCCTAATGGCGTACAAGCCAACTTTGAGATGCGAAGCAAGCATTTCGGTAATACTTCAGGTACTATCTCCATCAAAGGCAAGAAGTTCCACGCCTCTACACCACAGGCTATCATCTGGTTTGACGGTAAGACTCAGTGGACCTATATGAAGCAGAACGATGAAGTAAACATTAGTAATCCGTCAGAGGCTGAGTTACAGGTCATTAACCCTTATAACTTCATCAATATCTATAAGAAAGGATTCAAATTGTCCGCCAAAGAGGTGAACAACTCGTATGAGGTACACCTGAAGGCTACCGACAAGAAACGAAAGATTCAAGAGATGTATATCATCGTTGACAAGAACTCCTATCGTCCTACGCACATAAAAATGCAGCAAAACGGCAAGTGGAGCGTACTGCTCATCAGCGGTCTGAAAGCAACCAATCTCAGTGACGGACTGTTCCAGTTTGATACAAAAGACTTCCCCCAAGCAGAAATCATAGACCTCAGATAAGATATAATGAATAAGATTCAGTTATTTAAGTTACTGCGTCATAACATTAAACTCAGCGAGAAGCGCAGTCCTGTATTCGAACAAAATAAATGGGCCAAGGTTCTGATTTATTTCCTGGCGGCCATGTTTATCATCTACCTGATTATGTACGGTGCCATTATCGGCTATGCCGCCGATGGTGAGCCGGGAACCATGATTGCAGCGATGCTGATTATCCTGCCCATCGACTTCCTGTTGCGCTTTATCTTCCAAAGTACTCCTGCCATGATGGCAAAGCCCTATATCCTGATGCCGATGTCACGTTACTCCGTCATCGAGTGCTTTTTGGTGTCATCGCATTTCAGCGGATATAATTTCCTGTGGCTGGGTATGTTCATTCCCTATTCCATCATTCTGTTCTTCTCAGGCGGTTTCTGGGCAACAATTTACGTACTGATTATCTCGCTACTGCTTATCATCCTAAACAGTCAGATCTATCTATTTTTCCGTACGCTCATCAACAGGAGTCCGCTGTGGTTCATTGCAGCCATTGCGTTCTATGCGTTGCCTTTTGCCCCGCTACTGTTTCTCAGACCTGTCAACAAAGGTATTGAAAAAATTGCAGATGCCTATCAGACCGCCGGTACGGCCTGGTGGATGCTGCCACTCGTACTGTTACTGATTGTTGGTGTTTTCTTTGTGAACCGCCATTTCCAGTTCAAGTATGTATATGAGGAGATTTCGAAGAAGACGGAGAAGGCCCTGAAGAATGTGTCGCAGTTTAAGTTCTTCAATCGTTTCGGTCTGGTAGGCGAATACCTGAAGATCGAACTGAAGTCTAACATCCGAAACAGAACCATGAAGTCGCGCTGCATCCTCAGTCTTGTGATGGTAGCCTTTTTTTCGGCGCTTATCGCCTATACCAGCATCTACGACAATCCGATGATGAAAAACTTCTGGCTCTTATATTGCTTTGCCCTTTACAGCATGACGTCGCTCATCAAGATTATGGGTCAGGAAGGCAACTATATCGACCTATTGATGACGCAGCGGGAGAATATCCTCGCCCTGCTCAAGGCGAAATTCTGGTTCTACTGCTGTATATTAGTGGTTCCCTTCGTCATCCTGTTGCCAGCCGTTTTTACAGGCAAGTTCACCCTACTGATGCTCTTTGCCTATATGCTGCTCGTGGGAGGTTGTATGCACTTCATCATCTTCCAGTTGGCCGTTTATAACAAGCAGACGTTGCCGTTGCAGTTGAAGGTGACTGGCAAGGGCAACTACGAGAACGGCGTTCAGATCGGTATAGAATTTGCTTTTTTCTTAGTACCAGGCATTGTCCTCGGCTTAGGGTATTTGACGGTAGGTATGACAGCCACCTATATCTTCATGTGTGTCTTGGGACTGGGCTTTATCTTGACCAGCAATATCTGGCTTCGTAACATCTACAAACGTATGATGAAACGACGCTACGAGAACATTGAAGGTTTCCACGCTACACGTGTCTGAGGGTGAATTTTGATAGTCCGTCCGTCCTTTTCCGCTGAAAATACACTTTTTTCGAAAGAAAGTTTGAAAAATATTTGGTGGAATGGAGAAAAGTGAGTACCTTTGCACCCGCTAAAGAAAAAGGATGCACCCGTAGCTCAGTTGGTAGAGCACCTGACTCTTAACAGGGTGTCCAGGGTTCGAGCCCCTGCGGGTGTACATGAGGAGGCAAGCGGTCCTCCTTTATTTTTGAAAATGATGATGCACCCGTAGCTCAGTTGGTAGAGCACCTGACTCTTAATCAGGGTGTCCAGGGTTCGAGCCCCTGCGGGTGTACAAATTGTTTCATATAGTTCGTATAGATTAAGGTTGCCGATATGGCTCAGTTGGTAGAGCAACGCATTCGTAATGCGTAGGTCCCCGGTTCGAGTCCGGGTATCGGCTCCGAAGATGAGAGGATTGGAATTCAGGATTCGCGGAATTAGCACATCGGTAGTGCACGGGCTTCCCAAGCCTGGGAGGCGGGTTCGATTCCCGTATTCCGCTCTACAGCAATATAAGGCTTGCCAAAAGGCAGGCCTTTTTTCGTTTATCTCACGGTCATGTGGAAGCAGCCCTGCTTCACTTCATATTTGATATATACCCTACCCTGTTCCCGCATATCGCGGAGCACCTCCGAGAGAACCCACTTCAATGTATCGTTACGCACCGCACGACGTGCAGGCCCGTCTGGATCTTCTACTGTCTCATAGCGGTTATAGCAGATGTCGAAGGTGGTGCCATATAAGTGGCAGGATTTCTCCGTGGCGTTTCCGTTCCTCCGGCGCAGTTTCACCACATCCTCTTGAGAACGTAGCACACTGGTTACGATGATACGGTGCAGAGGAAGTCCTTTCACATACAGGCTGTCGAAGAATGCCTGGCCGATATCCTGCAGGAGTACGGCGGCATGAGGCACAAGATACGGAATACTGGAATAGAGTTTATCGACATGATAGTAGGGATTGGAGTCGATATACACCAGTTCCCGCTTCCGCGACTCTGCATCCTCCCTATCGTGCACAGGACTTACACCCCAGCGTTGAGCAGCAACCAATTGTACGGCGTTGGTATCAGGGAAACACGTCTGGTAGTTGGGTACAGAGCGAATCTTATGGGGCATACCAGCATAAGAGGTAATAGTCTCATCCTCAAAATCTATCACTGAGAGGGTGTCACCTGCTATCGACGGGAAGGTCCAACGGATACATGCCAGTATCAGGACAGCCACTATAAACCCCGTCTGGAATGTCTTTTTTGTCAGTTTAATCGGCAATTTCTTCATTTGGGGTGCAAAGTTAGCAAATTTTTCCACTAATTCTGCTTATTCTGTGTCTTTTTTTGTAATTTTGCACGCAGAATAATAATTTTATATAAGTTGATAGAGAAGCATATTGTTTTAGAGGATATTGACCCCGTCATGTTCTACGGTGTCGGCAACGGACATCTGCAGATGATTCGCTCGCTCTACCCGAAACTGAGGGTGATGGCACGCGACAATGTAATTCGTGTGTTGGGCGACGAGGAACAGATGGCGGCTTTTGAGGACAGTGTAGAGAAGATGCATACTCATATCCTGCGCTTCAATTCCATTGGCGACGAGGATATCCTCGACATCGTGAAAGGGCGGCGTACCAATGATTTTGTGCCTGCCGATGTGATTTGTTACTCGATGTCGGGACGTCCCATCAAGGCACGCACAGAAAACCAACATCGTTTGGTTGAGGCCTACGAGCAGAACGACATGGTGTTTGCCGTCGGTCCTGCCGGAACGGGAAAGACCTATCTGAGCATCGCTCTGGCAGTGAAGGCACTGAAGGAGAAGACGGCCAAGAAAATCATTCTTTCACGTCCTGCTGTGGAGGCCGGTGAGAAACTCGGATTCCTGCCAGGCGACATGAAGGACAAGATAGACCCTTACCTCCAGCCGCTCTACGATGCCTTGGAGGATATGCTGCCACAGGTGAAGTTGCAGGACATGATGGAAAAGCACATCATCCAGATAGCTCCCCTCGCCTTCATGCGAGGACGTACACTGAGTGATGCGGTCGTCATCCTCGATGAGGCACAGAACACCACGCCGGCACAGATCCGGATGTTCCTCACTCGTATGGGCTGGAACACGAAAATGATCATCACGGGTGATATGACGCAGATAGACCTCCCCCACTCACAAAAGAGCGGACTCATCGAGGCCCTGAAGATCTTAAACGATGTGGATGGCATCGGTATCGTCACCCTCGACCGCCGTGACATAGTCCGTCACAAACTCGTGACGAAAATCGTCAACGCATACGAACAATACGATAAGGAAGTGAAAAGTGAAGAAGTGAAAAGTAATCAGATATGAAAGCATTAACAAAGACAGATTTCCATTTCGATGGACAGAAAAGTGTTTATCACGGTAAAGTCCGTGACGTGTATAACATCAACGACGACCTGATGGTAATGGTTGCAACCGACCGTATCTCGGCATTCGACGTAGTATTGCCGAAAGGCATTCCCTTCAAGGGACAGGTACTCAACCAGATTGCCGCCAAGTTCCTAGATGCTACCACCGACATTTGTCCCAACTGGAAACTCGCTACCCCGGACCCGATGGTCACCGTCGGTCTGAAATGCGAGGGTTTCCGTGTAGAGATGATTATCCGCTCAATCCTCACCGGCTCTGCCTGGCGTGAGTATAAGAACGGCTGTCGTGAACTCTGTGGCGTAAAGTTACCGGACGGCATGCGTGAGAACCAGCGCTTCCCAGAGCCCATCATCACTCCGACGACGAAGGCCGACGAGGGTCACGACATGAATATCTCCAAAGAAGAGATCATCGCACAGGGACTCGTTTCAAAAGAGGACTATGAGATCATGGAAGACTATACCCGCCGTATCTTCAAGCGCGGACAGGAGATAGCCGCCAAACGCGGTCTCATCCTCGTGGACACGAAATACGAATTTGGCAAGCGCGACGGCAAAGTGTATCTCATCGACGAGATCCACACCCCCGACTCCTCACGCTATTTCTATGCCGAAGGCTATGAGGAGAAATTCGCCAAGGGCGAGCCCCAGCGCCAACTCTCGAAAGAGTTTGTGCGCCAATGGCTCATCGAGCATAACTTCATGAATGAACCCGGACAAGTAATGCCCGAGATTACAGACGAATATGCCGAAAGCGTTTCTGAGCGTTACATCGAACTCTACGAGCATATCGTAGGCGAGCCCTTCAAGCACGAAACCAGCGACGAGGATATTGCCAAGCGCATCGAGACTAATGTCAAAGACTGGCTGAAGGCATTTGAGAAAAAATAAAAAAGAAAGGGTGAAAAGGTGAGTTACGGACAGGAGGTGATAAAACCCTATGACCAAGGGGTTGAGAAAGCGCAACAGGTGGAACAGATGTTCGACAACATCGCTCCCACCTACGACAAGCTGAACCATCGCCTTTCCTGGGACATTGATAAAGGTTGGCGGAAGAAAGCCATCCAACAACTGGAGTCCTATAAACCTCAGACGCTCCTTGACATCGCCACTGGAACCGGCGATTTTGCCATTCTCGCTGCAGAGATGCTGACCCCAAAACGACTTGTCGGTGCCGACATCAGCGAAGGAATGATGGAGATCGGTCGGAAGAAGGTACAGGAAAAAGGACTGCAGGACATTATCTCCTTCGAGAAGGAAGACTGTCTGGCACTCTCCTACTCTGAAGGCACTTTCGATGCGGTGACAGCCGCTTTCGGCATCCGCAATTTCGCCGACCTCGATAAGGGACTCCGAGAGATGTGTCGTGTGCTAAAACCGGGAGGACATCTGAGTATCGTGGAACTGACCACACCCGTCAGTACACCAATGAAACAACTCTTCCACGTCTATTCGCACACCGTCTTGCCAATTTACGGACGACTCATCAGTAAGGACACCAGTGCCTATACGTATCTGACAAAGACCATCGAAGCCTTTCCTCAGGGAGAGCAGATGACGGACATCCTACAACAAGCAGGATTTCGTGAGGCCTCGTTCCGCCGACTGACATTTGGCATCTGCACAATGTATTTTGCAACTAAATAAACAGATAATATGGATAAATACGGACTGATAGGTTACCCGCTTGGACACTCATTCTCCATCAGTTACTTCAACCAGAGGTTTGCTGATGAGGGAATCGATGCTAAGTACATGAATTTTGAGATTCCGACCATCGACGAATTGCCGGAGGTAATTGCAAAGAGCCCCGAACTCCGTGGGCTCAATGTAACTATTCCCTACAAGGAGAAAGTCATCCCGTTCCTCGATAGCATCAGTCCGGAGGCACGAGCCATCGGAGCAGTGAATGTTATCCGTGTTACTCACGAAGGCAAGAAGACGATTATGAAAGGCTTCAACAGCGATGTGATCGGCTTTACCCAGAGTATTGAGTCCATGCTCGACAAGAAATGGCATAAGAAAGCCCTCATTCTCGGAACAGGCGGCGCTTCGAAGGCCATCAATTTTGGACTCAAGTCATTGGGACTGGAAACAGTGTTTGTCAGTCGCTACGAACGCCCTGACACCATTCAATACAAGCAGATTACTCCCGAAGTAGTTCAGGAATACAACGTCATCGTCAACTGTACGCCATTAGGTATGTATCCACATAGTGAGGAGTGTCCCGAACTGCCCTATGAGGCAATGAACAACCACACCATCCTTTACGATTTGATTTACAACCCCGACCAGACGCTCTTTATGCGCAAGGGACTGGAACATGGTGCCGACGTGAAAAACGGTCTTGAGATGCTCCTCCTTCAGGCCTTCGCCTCATGGGAGTTCTGGAATGGCAAAGAGAAGTAAAAATTGAAAAGTTATGGACAATAGATATATGATGCGAGGCGTGAGTGCCGCCAAAGAAGATGTACACGCCGCAATTAAGAACATCGACAAGGGCATCTTCCCACAGGCTTTCTGTAAGATTATCCCCGATATCCAGGGAGGTGACCCAGAGTATTGTAATATCATGCATGCTGACGGTGCCGGCACAAAGTCGGCCCTTGCCTACATGTATTGGAAAGAAACGGGTGACCTCTCCGTCTGGAAAGGAATCGCCCAGGATGCCATCGTGATGAACACCGACGACCTGCTCTGTGTAGGTGCCGTGGATAATATCCTCGTTTCCAGCACCATCGGCCGTAACAAAATGCTCATTCCTGGTGAAGTCATCTCTGCTATCATCAATGGTACTGATGAACTGTTGGCAGAGTTGCGCGAGATGGGAATCGGCATTTATCCGACAGGTGGCGAGACTGCCGACGTAGGCGATCTGGTTCGTACCATTATCGTCGATTCTACTGTTACATGCCGTATGCGCCGAAGTGATGTCATCGATAATGCGAACATCCGTCCTGGTGATGTTATCGTGGGTCTTTCTTCTACTGGTCAGGCCACGTATGAGAAGCGTTACAATGGTGGTATGGGCTCTAACGGTCTCACTTCAGCACGTCATGATGTCTTTGCAAAATACTTGGCAGAGAACTATCCTGAAAGTTATGACCACGCTGTTCCCGACGAACTCGTTTATAGTGGCAAGTACAAACTGACTGATGCGGTCGAGGGTTCTCCCGTCGATGCAGGTCAGTTGGTGCTCTCTCCCACTCGCACCTACGCTCCCGTGATTAAAAAACTCCTCGACGAGTTGCGTCCGGAGATTAATGGTATGGTACATTGCACGGGTGGTGCCCAGACGAAGGTCTTACATTTCGTGAGTGACAACTGCCGTGTAGTGAAGGATAACATGTTCCCTGTGCCCCCACTCTTCCGTGCGATCCATGAGTGCTCCGGCACCGACTGGAAGGAGATGTACCAGGTATTCAATATGGGTCATCGCATGGAGATCTACGTCCGTCCCGAAGTGGCAGAGAAAGTCATCGCTATTTCGAAGTCCTTTAACATCGATGCCCAGATTGTCGGACATATCGAAGAGGGCAAGAAGAGTCTCACTATCAAATCAGAATTCGGATCATTTGAATATTAAATGGAGAATAACAGTATATTACAGAAATTAGACGGTCTGGAAGCCCGCTTCGAGGAGGTTTCGACATTGATTACCGACCCCGATGTGATTGCTGACCAGAACCGTTTTGTGAAACTGACCAAGGAATACAAGGATCTGGGCGACATCATGGACGCCCGCAAGCGTTACATCGCCTGCCTCAACGGCATCAAGGAGGCCAAGGATATCCTTGCTAACGAGGACGATCCCGAGATGAAAGAGATGGCCCGTGAGGAATTGGCTGCCAACGAAGCTTTACAGCCCAAGTTGGAAGAGGAAATCAAGATTGCCCTTATTCCCAAAGATCCAGAAGACGCGAAGAACGTACAAATGGAAATCCGTGCCGGAACAGGTGGCGATGAGGCCTGCCTGTTTGCTGGCGACCTGTTTAAGATGTACAAGAGTTACTGCGACTCGAAGGGGTGGCAACTCTCCATCACCAGCGTATCGGAAGGTGCCGTGGGTGGCTATAAGGAGATTGATTTTGCTGTCTCAGGAGCCGATGTTTATGGAACCTTGAAATACGAGTCAGGTGTCCATCGTGTACAACGTGTACCTGCCACCGAGACACAGGGGCGCATGCACACCTCTGCTGCTACCGTTGCTGTACTGCCTGAGGCGGATAAGTTCGAAGTGCACGTCAACGAAGGCGAAATCAAATGGGATACCTTCCGCAGTTCGGGTGCCGGCGGTCAGAATGTGAACAAGGTGGAATCAGGCGTTCGTCTGCGCTATATGTGGAAAAACCCGAATACGGGTGAGACCGAGGAAATCCTTATCGAGTGTACAGAGACGCGTGACCAGCCTAAGAACAAAGAGCGTGCCCTCTCGCGCCTCTATACCTTTATATATGATAAGGAGCATCAGAAATACATGGACGACATCGCCTCGCGCCGTAAGAGTCTTGTATCTACCGGCGACCGTTCGGCCAAGATCCGCACCTACAACTTCCCACAGGGTCGAGTGACAGATCACCGAATCGGTTTTACCACTCACGACCTGCAAGGGTTCCTCGGTGGCGATATCCAAGCAATGATTGATGCGCTGACCGTTGCTGAGAATGCCGAAAGAATGAAAGAAACCGAATTATAAGCTACAGATTATGACAAGACAAGAACTAATAAACCAAATTTTCGAGAAGCAGACTTTCCTCTGCGTCGGTCTCGACACGGACATCAACAAGATTCCCCAGTGTATCATCGACGAAGCAAAGAGTCACGATGGCGACGACTATATCTTCCGCGCCCTTTGTGAGTTCAATGCCCTCATCATCGATGCTACAGCCCCCTATTGTGTTGCTTACAAACCTAATCTGGCTTTTTACGAGGCCTACGGCGTCGATGGCATACTGGCCTTCGAGGCTACCATCGATTACTTGAAGGAGGAATATCCCAATCACTTTATTATTGCAGACGCCAAGCGCGGCGATATCGGCAATACGTCGAAGATGTACGCCAAGACCTTCTTCGAGCAGTACGACGTGGATTCCCTTACCGTTGCTCCGTATATGGGCGAAGACTCCGTCACGCCCTTCCTCGGTTACGACGGCAAGTGGGTCATTCTTCTTGCTCTGACTAGCAACAAGGGCTCGCAGGACTTCCAGATGGAGGCCCTCCATACACCCCTCGTCGGCAGATGGGGACCAGGTATTTTTCCCGGTGAGCGCCTCTTTGAGCGTGTGCTGAAGACCTCGCAGCAATGGGGAACAGAAGAGAACATGATGTATGTCGTTGGTGCCACACAAGGTATGATGTTCAAGAATATCCGCGACATTGTTCCTAACCATTTTCTCCTCGTTCCCGGCGTCGGTGCCCAAGGCGGTTCTTTAGAAGAAGTTTGTCGTTACGGTATGACTAAGGAATGCGGATTACTTGTCAACTCCTCCCGAGGCATCATTTACGCCTCCAATGGTGAGGACTTCGCCGAAGTTGCCGCCCAGAAAGCGCAGGAACTCCAACTGCAAATGGCTAATGAACTTAAGAAACAGTAACTAAAAATAAAAATAACATGAGAATGAAATCAATTAAATTAACTTTGATGCTCAGCACCGTAGCTGTGCTGGCGTCGTGCGGCGTAGACATGCCTAAAGAGACACAGTCGTCGTTTGAAACATTGACAGTGAAGACATCGGACATTGAACTCCCATATAAGTTCAGTGCCAGGATGAAAGGTCAGAACGACGTAACGGTAATGCCACAGGTTAGTGGCCAGTTGATTAAAATTTGCGTGGCTGAAGGTCAGCAGGTGAAGCGAGGGCAGACGCTCTTTGTCATTGATTCCCGCAATGCCCAACTGGAGTTGGAGGCTGCACAGGCCAACTTACAGGCAGCATTGGCTCAAGAGAACTCTGCCAAACTGGAGTATGAGTCGAATAAGAACCTGTATGATAAGAGAATTGTGAGCAGTTATATGCTGAACAACTCTGAGAACTCCTACAAGCAGGCGCAGGCCTCGGTGGCGCAGGCTCGTGCGTCAGTAAGCCGTGCCAAGGTGAATCTTGGCTTCTGCACCATCACGGCAAGTGTGTCGGGCGTTATCGGTGAAATTCCTGTTCGTGTAGGTGACCAGGTATCGCCAGCAACCCAGTTGACCATGTTGAGCGGCAATACGACGATGAATGCCGAGTTCTCGTTAACAGAGTCCATCATCGAGGGTATGGTGCAGGAAGGCATCAATATAGCCGATAAAGAGAAATATCTTGCCAATTTGCCCCCAGCAACGTTTGTCATGAAGAATGGTACGGAGTATCCCCACAAAGGTCGTATCGTCAGCATGTCGGGTGTCGTGAATTCCGCTACCGGTTCGCTGACCCTTAAGGTGTCGTTCCCCAACCCCGAGGGCCATCTGTACTCGGGCATTCAGGGTACGGTAGTAATATTGTTAGGCGAGAAGGACGTGATGGTGGTTCCTCAGAATGCTGTGATACGTATGCAAGACAAGTCGATTGTATATAAGGTACAGGCCGACAGTACGGCTACCGCTATTGACGTGACAACAGCAGATGCAGGTAACGGTAAGGACTTCATCGTAACCAGTGGCCTGAATGTGGGCGACCGTATTGTGACCACTGGTGCCAACAATGTGACGGAAGGGCAGAAAGTGCTTTTCCCAGAGGAAGTGAAAAGTGAAGAATGATCAGTGATAAATTTGCTTTCGCATGAAAAATAATATTTTTATCAATAAATACGTGATGGCCTGTGCCATCTCGATTGTGATAGCACTGGTGGGTTATATCTCGATGAGTACACTGGCAGTCGAGCAATACCCGGATATAGCGCCGCCTACAGTGATGGTCACCACCAGCTATTCCGGTGCTGATGAGAACACGGTGATGAAGTCGGTCATCCAGCCTTTGGAAGAGGCCATCAACGGTGTGCCAGACATGACCTATATAACCTCTAAGGCATCCTCTAACGGTGATGCAGAGATTACTGTCTACTTCAAGCAGGGCACCGACCCCGACATGGCGGCGGTGAATGTGCAGAACCGCGTGACCCGTGCACAGGCTTTGCTGCCAGCCGACGTGAACAAGATAGGTGTGACGGTGCAGAAACGTCAGAACAACATCCTGCTGATTTTCGCTGTGAGAAGTGCCGACGGTAAGTATGACGAGGATTTCGTATCAAACTATGTCGATATCAACATCAAGCCGAAACTGATGCGTATC
>CAJODF010000023.1 GCA_905233555.1 uncultured Prevotella sp.
GGTGAGTGCTGCCCAGCATCTGGGCGTGAAGAACCTGGATGCCGCGTTTGTCGATAAGATGATAGATATGACAGACGCGATGACTCCCTATTCGCCGTCGATGCGACTGGACTATGACTTCCATCGCCGCATGGAGATCTATTATCTCTACACCCGCCCTCTGGAGATAGCCCGTGAGGCAGGTTGCCCGATGCCGAAACTGGAGATGCTGGAGGCCGAGCTGCGCTTCCTGGAAGAAGAACACTTAAAGTAAAACAAATTAGACTTAATTATGGAAAAGAAGATTGTATTCGTAACAGGTGCCAATAAGGGCATCGGATTCGGAATCGCCAAGCACCTCGGTCTGAGTGGCTGGCAAGTGATCATCGGCGCACGCGATGAAGAGCGGGCAGAGAAAGCCATCAGCGAACTGAAGGCTCAGGGCATCGACGTGCCCGGCTGGGTGAATATCGAGTTGAAAGACCTCGACGGTATTGAAAAGGCTGCCAAGGAGATCAATGAGAAATATCCGGGATTGACGCTGCTCGTGAACAATGCCGGCATCCCGGGTGATATGAGTGTGGATAGTGAGCATACGGAAATCAGCGTGATCCGCGAGACGCTCGACGTGAACTTCATCGGTACTTTCGCCCTCACCAAGGCCCTGATACCCCTGATTGCCAAGAACAGCGGTCGTATCGTCAACGTCACCGTTCCCTCAGAGATCAGTCCCTACTGGCACCCGTTGGCCTATGTGGCCAGCAAGGCAGCACAAAACGCGATGATGGGTGTGATGGCCATCGAATTTAAGCAGAGCAACACGCCCGTGGAGACCTTCTCCGTTCACCCAGGCCCCACAACGACCGACCTGAACGGCAATATGGCCCTACCCGGTTTCCACGACATCGAGACCGTCGGCCAGAAGTTCGCCGAACTGATTAATGACGGGCAGAACCATCAAGGCGAGTTCATCGAACTCTATCCAATCGTAGAGGAGTAGGCTTTCACCTACTCCTCTATCGTTTTCATTTGGTATATTTCAGGATGAGCCAGGCTCCGACAATCTGAAGAATCAGGCCGGGCCAACCGATGGTGAAATCGGCAATGGTGGCAGCGATGCCGCCCGTGAGAGCGAGTTCGCCCAGAGCCTCGATGGCCTTGCTGACGAGGACCACACCCAGGAGCAGGGGCAGACTGACGGTCTTGAAATGCTGTGCAGCCAGTCCGGCTACGAGAGCAAGGACGGCAAGTTTCACGGTCATCACGGGCAGGACATCCATCATGGGCATGCCGGTGATCAGATGATTTACCGTGGGTGAGAGGAGAGCCGCGAGGAGGCCGGTCTTCCAACCGAACTTATACGCGCCGAAGAGAATCACCAGCGACAGCGGCGAGAAGATGATGCCGCCCTGCGGGATGAGGTGGAACACCTGAGGCAACACCAGATTGCAGGCCACGAAGATTGCCGCCCACATGTAGGTCTTTGCCTCGTCATAGTTCAATGTGTAAAGTCTTACTGTTGCTTCCATATTGTCATTATTTGATTGTTAGAAATTCACGTTAATACCGCCCATGAAGGTAGCGCGGGGCATTGGATAGCCGAGGTTGATCTCGTACTTCTGCGCCAAGAGGTTCTCGCCGCGTGCCCAGAGGCTGAAATTCTTTGAGAATTTATAGGTGACGCTGGCGTCGAGCAGCATAAAATTCTCCTTCGACTCTGTAGCACCTACAGCCGTATAGAGGTTCTTGATACCCTGCAGGCCGAGTGAGGCGAACCACTTGCCCTGATGGTAATTCATGCCCACGTATCCCGTAATCTCGGGGGCGGCGATAATCTTGTTCTTCATGTGGAGGTAGGCACCGTTGGCACGGATGTCGAAGTAGCGGCCGATGGGATATTTCATTTCCAGCTCGAAGCCCCAGTTCTCAATCTCGCCCGTGTTCACGTTGCGCGGCTTACCATCCACCTGTTGCGTCTGGATCATATTGTCGCCCTTCAGATAGAAGAGATTCGCTCCATAGTTAAAGCCGTTGTCCAAGCGATGCCGCCACGACATTTCGTAGTTCCAGATGCGCTCCGGCTCCAGATCGGTGTTCGAGGGCGGATAGAGATACATCTCGCGCATCGTGGGATTGCGGAAGCCCTTGCTGGCCATCGCCTTGAGTTCGCCCGTTTCTATCGGACGGATGACGATGCCGCCCTGCGGCACCCACTCGCTACCGGTGACGCTATGATGGTCGAAGCGGATACCGGCATCGATGGTCAGCCACTCCAACAGGTCCTGACGGAAATCCACGTAGCCGGCAATCTCGTTGCGGTACGACTTACCACTCTGTTTGTTGGGCGTGTCGAGGATTTCGCCCGTCGCCTTTGACGTATAGTAGGCATTGCCGTAGATATGCATATAATCGACACCGACGGTCAAGCGGTTGCCCTCAAAGAGCCGTGCGCTCTGATACCAACTGACACCCGTCAGCGCATCCTTCGAACGGAAAAGCCGCTGCGTGGGCGCTGCAGGGTCGGTGGTACCGTCATCAATCTTATGGCGACCGAAGTTCGAATAGACGCTCAGCGCACCGCTGGTATTGCCGTAGTGGTTCTCGATGGCAGCCGAGACCACCCCACGGGTAATCCACTGGTCGGCCTCATACATCGGTTTGTCGGTTGCCCCGGGATAGGAGGCGTTGAAGTGTGTCACGTTTGCATCCACATAGGCATTCCAATGGTCGTTGAGGTCATAGCTCAACTTCAGGTAACCGCCGTATTGCTCGAATCCCATGCGGGGACGGTGGTTGTCGGTACGGCCGTACTGCGCCGAGACGGTACTGCTGAACTTCCCGCTACGCACCTGGTTCGAGGCCTCGGCCTGCACAGTACCATAACTGCCCGCACCAAGTTGGATATTTGTATTGACTCCATCCTGCTTGACCTGACGGGTCACGATATTCAGCACGCCACCCATGGCATTCGAGCCATAGAGCACGCTCGCCGGACCGCGCAAAACCTCTACGCGCTCGGCCATCAGCGTCTGATAACTGTCACTAATAGGATGACCGTAAATACCCTGGTACTGTGGATGACCGTCGATGAGCACCATCAACTGGCCTGCACCGCCCGTGATACCACGCAGGTTGATGCCGCCAGCCGCGCCCGTCGATACGCCATAGCCCATCATCGAGCGAGAGGTCACGAAGAGACCGGGCACCTCACGCATTACCGTCGGCAACACGCTCATCTGGTGCTCCGCCGTCAACAGGTTTCGTCCGACGACCGTTACCGTCATCGGCAGATGGCGCACATCGGTGGCACTCCTGGTGCCTGTCACTACAACCTCCTGCAGGGCAAGAGAGTCTGCCAAACTAATTTCCGAGTTGTGCTCACTTAACTGTAGCCTTTCTGCATATAATTGTCCAAATGGAAGGGCCGTCAACAGCATCGTCAGCACGGCGGAGGTAATCTTAATCTGTCTCATTATTTATCATTTTACTTGTGTCGGATTGAATCTTGTGTGCAAAGATACGCTTTTTTTCCGAAACGACATACATTTCGGAGAAAAAAAGCGCAAAGGATGCAACTTTTCGTGCCGTTCATACGTTATATATATACTAATCAATCGTAAGATGAAGAAAATACTGAAGATTATACTGTTTGGCGTGCTGGGATTCATTGTGATCGCAGGAGTGTTGATGTGGCTGGAATTCGGGCCGCTGGTAAAGGGAGCCATGTCGTGCGAGAAACTCGACGACGGTCTGTACTACATAGAATACCGCGGCGACGACGGATTCGAGGAGTTGATCAGGCGAGGCGGCTTCGGATCTGCAGACCAACTGGCCAGTTACGCGATAGAGTTTCTCTCGAAAGGACACTACAAGCCCGAGGTGAAGACCAAGAAAGACGACTTCGGCTGTTCGGCCCTCACGGTAAAGACACCTGAGGGCGGCGTACTGATGGGCCGCAACTTCGACTTCCCATCGGCCACAGGCGTCATCATGCATACCATCCCCGACGACGGCTACGAGACCATCACCACCTTCAACGTGGAGTTCTACGGCTTCGGCGAGGACTACAAGCCCGAGGGATTCAAGAACCAGTATATGGCGCTGGCGGGACTGTTCGTCGCCCTCGACGGCATCAACGAGAAAGGACTCGCCGTCGCCGACCTGATGGCGGGCGACACCATCCAGACGCATCAGCAAACCAGCAAGCCCGACATGACCACGACGGGTGCCATCTGTCTATTGCTGAAAAGAGCGGCCAACGTCGCCGAGGCGATAGGATTGCTAAAAACCATCGACATGCACTCCGACATCGGTTCTGCCCACCATTACGCCATCTCCGACGCATCGGGCAGAAGTGTGGTAGTGGAATATGTCGATAACGAGATGGTGGTCACGGAATCGCCGGCAGTGGCCAACCACTATCTGTGCGAGCAGAAGCTCAACGTAGGACTGAATGAAGGCGACGACCGCTACGACCGTCTCTGCCAGCGCTACGACCAGACGGGTAGCGTGATGGACGAGAAGCAACTGACGGAAGCCATTCAGGCCGTCTCGCAACCTCAGCGCGATGGATTCCTTGGAACAGCCTGGACGATGGTCATGGACTTAGAACACCCCTCCGTCACCTACTACTCCCGCCGTCACTTCGACAAGCCCTTCCACTTTACTTTGGGACAATAAACAAGCATGCAGCCTTCAAAGCGTGAAGTCAAGAAGATTTTTCGCTCGGGCTGCTCTTATTTCGAATATTCTTTGTACCTTTGCCGCCGAAATGTATATCTTGGCAGACAATCAGGAACTGACACGCTTTGCGGTAGAGAGCCTCATCCAACAGGACGAAGGCGGCGATACGTGCAGGGTAAGCGACAGGACAGGCCTCGTGGAACGGCTGAAAGAGCACGCGAATGCCATCGTGGTGCTCGACTACACGCTGTTCGACTTTGCCGACGAGGAGCAGTTGCTGATTGTAGGTGAGCGCTTCCCGCAGTCGCACTGGGTACTGCTGAGCGATGAACTGACGCCCCAGTTCCTGCGCCGTGTGGTGTATTCGTCGCATCAGTTCAGCGTGGTGTTCAAGGATGGTCCGATGCAGGAGTTGCGCGAAGCATTGCACGCTGCCAACGGGCACCAGCGATACATCAGCCAGCGGGCCCTGGAGACGATCATCAGTCAGCAGCAGGAGGAAGAGAAGCCCGACATCCTGACGGCGACGGAGACGGAAATCGTAAAGGCCATCGCACAGGGCAAGACCACGAAGGAGATAGCCGAGGAGCGCTTTGCCAGCGTACATACCATCACCACCCACCGCAAGAACATCTTCCGCAAGTTAGGCGTGAATACCGCCCACGAAGTGATCAAATATGCCCTCCGTGCAGGTCTGGTTGACTCTTCCGAGTTCTATATATAATAAGGTGTAAGCCCCTTTTTTTATCAAATACCAAACTTATGGTATATGAAATGCCATACGGATGGGATTGTCGGTATGCGGATTTCGCCGTACCTTTGCAGTCGGAAAGTTTTATTATTAATTTTAAAAGGATAAGATTATGACAAAGATTGCAAAGCAGCTGACCGAGCTCGTCGGCAACACCCCACTTCTGGAGCTCAACAAGTATTCACAGGCAAAGGGTCTTGAGACCCCGGTAATTGCCAAAGTAGAGTTTTTTAATCCCGGCGGCAGCGTGAAGGACCGTATCGCCCTGGCGATGATCGAGGACGCAGAGGCCAAGGGTATCCTGAAGCCGGGCGCTACCATCATCGAACCCACCTCAGGAAATACAGGCGTAGGACTGGCACTGGTATCAGCCGTCAAGGGCTACCATCTTATCCTTACCATGCCCGAGACCATGAGCGTGGAGCGTCGCAACCTCGTGAAGGCCTACGGCGCTGAGGTGCGTCTCACCTCTGGTAAGGACGGCATGCCAGGCGCCATCCGCGCCGCCGAGGAGTTGCGTGACTCGATTCCCGGAGCCGTCATCCTGCAGCAGTTTGAGAACCCGGCCAACCCCGCCAAGCACTATGCTACGACGGGTCCTGAGATCTGGCGTGACACGGATGGAAAGGTGGATATCTTTATCGGCGGTGTGGGTACCGGCGGTACCATCAGCGGCACGGGTAAGTATCTGAAGGAACAGAACCCCAACGTGAAGGTGATTGCCGTTGAGCCAAAGTCTTCGCCCGTCTTGAATGGTGGTGCATCAGGTCCCCATAAGATTCAGGGTATCGGTGCTGGCTTCATTCCCAAGACCTACGATGCTGACGTGATTGACGAGGTATTTGATGTAGAGAACGACGACGCCATCCGCACGGGTCGCGAGATTGCCCAGAGTGAAGGTCTGCTGGTAGGTATCAGCGCAGGTGCTGCCCTCTATGCCGCCATCCAGGTAGCCAAGCGGCCAGAAAATAAGGGCAAGAAGATCGTTGTCCTCTTGCCCGATACTGGTGAGCGTTATCTCTCGACTGTCCTCTACGCTTTCGAGGACTATCCTCTCTAAAGAGATATCGGAACCACGAGTTTGAAGGTGATGTTGCGGCCCATGTTATAGACGCCGCGACGACCGGTCACCACGTTCTCGTCGGCATACTTCAGACGACTCAGGTGGTTCTGATAGGCACGATTCAGGAGGTTGTCGGCTGTGATATACAGTTCGGCAATCTTCTTTCCTTTTACCTGAATGTCGGTACCTGCCGAAAGGCTGAGCAGCGCATAGCCAGGCGTAACGGTCTCTGTATCGTCGGCACTATAGACGTGCGTCTGCTTCATGTAGCAGTCGAGCCCTGCGGCGATATAGAGGTTGTTGAGCAATGAGCGATGGAACGGGTGGCGCTCGTGGTGGTGAGCCACGGTGCTATGCGAGTGGTGCTGTAGCTCCCACTTCAACTCTGACGACCATTTGGGGGCAGGCGTAAAGGGAAGATACTTGGTATCAGCCGTTGCGTGCATCAACTGTGCATCGACATACGAGAATGAGTTTGAGAAGTGCACCGAATGGATGGGATGGAAGTCGATGCCGGCCTCGAAGCCCAACAATCGGGCGTC
Source organism: uncultured Prevotella sp. (assembly GCA_905233555.1). GTDB lineage: Bacteria > Bacteroidota > Bacteroidia > Bacteroidales > Bacteroidaceae > Prevotella. The sequence goes on from CAJODF010000023.1 coordinate 7,019, forward strand.
GCCCTGCGTATATGCGTAAGTCAGGTAGCCTTCCTCTATCTCCCCCGGCAGGCGATGGGTGAAGATATAGTTGTCGATGCGGTTGGCAAAGAGTGCCAACTGTGCCGAGACATATTGTGAAGTGAAGTCGAGTCCGAGGTCGGCCTGCAGACTGTACTCGGCCTTGAGTTGCTGGTTACCCAGTTCGTAACGGATGGAGCCCTCGTGCACACCATTCGAAGCCAGTTCACTCATGTTCGGTGTGCGGAATCCGCGGGCCACATTCAGACGCAGGTTAAGATGATCGTTGATATTGCAGACAGCGCCGACGCTACCCGTCAGGCCATTGAAATGGCGGGAGAAATCGGTGAAGCGCATCTCACCATCCTCTTGTAAGGCATCACCATGCAGGCGGCGGTGGTCATAGCGCAGTCCTCCGTTCAGCGTCCAGCGGTCGCCAAGGGCTTTCGTGGCAGTGGCATAAATACCGAAATCAAAAAGGCGGTAATCAGGGATGAGATATTCTTCGCCTTCATTGCCCGACTTCTGATACATACCACCAATACCCGTCGAGAGTTTCCAGCCATCGAACTCGTTGGTCACGTAGCGCAGGTCGTAGGTCAGAGTATGTAGTTTGAAATAGAGTTCATATTCGTCCATCGACTCCTCGTACTCCTGACGACGGTTCTGCTGATAGCCGATAATAGCCTTCAGATAACCTGACGAGAGATTCAGCGAGTTATCCCATACAGCCTTATAATGCTTCACCTGCTGGAAGGGCAGCGCCTTGCCATAGGTCTTGACATTATCGGTGCTGCACTCCAACTCACCTGTCTCCGGGTCGCGCTCACCCTCGATGATACCAGGTGTCAGGTGATAGGCCGTCGCCGTCAGTCGCGAGTGTCCCCACGCTTTGTTGATACCCAGCATCAGACGACCGGCACACTCACGGAACTGCGAACCCGGCACATAGCCATCGTACTTATTCTTATACGCGTGTGCCAGTTTCTGGCTGAAGCGGGCATCCCAGACGAAGCCCTGCTGGTTGCCAGCCAGCGAGAGGTTATAGCCGAAGAGTCCGTTGTTGGTCTGATATTCTGTACTCACGTTGGCCCGCATCTCGCCCTCTGGCAGCGTGGCCTGTGGATGCAAGATGACCACACCCGCCATCGCGTCCGAGCCGTACATCAGCGAGGCCGGACCTTTCAGGATCTCTACTGAATTCACGCTACTGCCATCTACCTCGACGCCATGTTCGTCGCCCCATTGCTGACCTTCCTGTCGCACGCCTTCACTCATCACTACCACGCGGTTGTAACCCAGTCCGCGGATGATGGGTTTGGAGATGCTGCCGCCCGTCGTCAACTGACTAACACCCGGCTGGCGGCTGATCGCATCGATGATATTAGTAGAAGCCGTCGCCTTCAGTACTTGCGGCGTAACGATACTTACGGGGGCTGTGGCATGCTTCAGTTTCGTGTCGCCCGTTACGCCCGTTACCGTCAGTTCGTTCAGTTGTAAATGACGGAAGAACACATCGGTAGAATCCTCCGTATGATGATCTGTTTTATTGTTATCCTGTGCTGCCAATGCTGTGCATATACACAACAAAGGCAGAATGATATATCTTTTTTTCATTCTGTGTTTGATTAAAATGTTTGTAATTGATTAAAAAGCCTCCTTGATAATCCAGGCAGAAGGAGGCCCCCGAGTCACTATGATGCCACAGCAGGCGGCGTGATAGCCACACAAAGGCTGGGCATGATACTTCCTACAAACATGAATAAATACCGTGACAGCAATAACAGCGGCTGCCAGCATCTTCAACAACTGGAACTGGCACAGCACACAATCGTGTGCCCACGATGCCGTCGCCGTCAGGTGTCCATGACAACTATGATGAACACAATCGGCGCACTCCGTCTCTGCCATCGATGAACTGTCCCCGTGCACGTGAAGTGACGATAGAACCAGCATTGGCACAAACACGGCCAATAGCAACCACGAAACAATATGTCGCTTAGTATCCAGTTTCACGGCTGCAAAGGTACAACTAAAATCACAAAACTTATTAAAACTTACGGAATAATTAAGATTATTCGAGGATTTTTCGCTATATTTGCCCCAAGAATTAAGATTCATTATCATAAACAGCAGAACAATGAAAATTAAACAGACTATTTGGGCCGCTATGGTGCTGATGGCACTAACGGCATGTAAGAACAGTGTGAAGGAAACGGCAGAGATTATCGATCTGCCTCGTGCGGAAACCCCTGACAGCGTGGCTACGGCTATGGACACCTTCTTCCAAGAGGCGGCTGCCGACTCGATGGACATCCACAGCGTGATGATTGTGAAGGACGGTAGTGTCATCTACAGTCGCTGGCAAAGTCAAGGCGTGGATACTGTGCCGCATGTACTCCATTCCGTGAGTAAGACATTTACCGCTACCGCCGTAGGACTCGCCATTGCCGACGGCAAGATGGCGCTGACGGACAAAGTGATCGACTATTTCCCCGACAAACTCCCTGCCGAGGTGAGCGATAACCTGAAAGCGATGACCGTGCGCGACCTGCTGACGATGTCGTGCGGCCACGATGTCGAACCCTCATTCCGCAACGCCGATCAGGACTGGGTAACCGCATTCCTCGCCCACCCCGTCGTGCACGAGCCGGGCAAGTTCTACCTCTATAATAGTCTGGGCACTTACATGCTCTCTGCCATCGTGCAGCAGGTGACGGGCGAGAAGGTGGTCGATTATCTCGACACCCGCCTCTTCCAGCCTCTCCACATCGACAAGCCCAAGTGGGAAGAGAGTCCGCAGGGCATCAATTGCGGCGGCTGGGGACTCTGGCTCAAGACCGAAGATCTGGCGAAAATGGGTCAGTTGCTCCTTCAGAAGGGCGAATGGAACGGCAAGCAGATTATCCCTGCCGAGTGGGTCGAAGAGATGTCTAAGAAACAGGTGGAGAGCATCAATCCCGGCACCCGACTGGAAGACGCTGCAGCGAAGGGACTGACTACGGAGACCAGCGACTGGATGCAGGGCTACGGCTATCAGATGTGGCGCTGTCGTCCCGGTTGCTTCCGTGCCGACGGTGCACGTGGTCAGTACATCATCGTTGTTCCTGATAAGAATGCCGTCATTACCATCACGTCCGACAATGCCGACCTGCAAGGTGAACTTAATCTTGTTTGGAACCGTATTCTGCCTATTTTATAAATATTTATGCAAAAAGCGACAAATTTATGCCAAATAGAAAAAAAAATGCCGAAATATTTGGCAGTTTGGAAGAAAATACCTACTTTTGCCGCCGAAAAGTTATAAAAGACGTAATTAAACATGATTAGAACAGCAAACTATTGGTGGTGGCGCAACTCAAGATTCGGAAAATCGTGAGAAGATAGCCGCGTACCTATACGTTTGTAATAGAAATATTGAGAGGCCTGTCGTAATCACGATGGGCCTCTTAAATTTACAATATGACAATTTACAATTTGAGTTTATACACAAAAACATTAATATATATGAGTGATTATCAAGTTGACAAAAACGGTTTCTACGGAGAGTTCGGCGGTGCATACGTGCCGGAGATTCTCTACAAGTGCGTGCATGACCTGCAGGAGGCATACCTGCCGATTATCGAGAGTGCGGAGTTCAAGGCAGAGTATCATGCGCTATTGAAGGACTATGTGGGCAGACCCTCACCGCTGTATTTCGCGAAGCGTATGAGCGAGCAGTACGGCTGTCAGTTGTATCTGAAGCGCGAGGACCTGAACCACACGGGTGCCCACAAGATCAACAACACCATCGGACAGATCCTGTTGGCGAAAAAGATGGGCAAGACGCGTATCATCGCTGAGACGGGAGCAGGCCAGCACGGTGTGGCCACGGCAACGGTCTGTGCGCTGATGAACATGAAGTGTGAAGTATTCATGGGAGCCACCGATGTGGAGCGCCAGCACACAAATGTAGAGCGCATGAAGATGCTGGGCGCTGAGGTGCATCCCGTAAGAACGGGCAACATGACACTTTCAGACGCCTGTAGCGAGGCGATAAGAGACTGGTGCTGTCATCCGTCGGACACGTTCTATATCGTCGGCTCGACGATGGGTCCGCACCCCTACCCCGATCTCGTAGCTCGCATGCAAAGCGTCATCTCTGAGGAGATCAAATGGCAACTGGAGGAAAAGATCGGGCGCGACTACCCCGACTACTTGATAGCTTGCATCGGCGGCGGAAGCAATGCCGCAGGCACCATCTATCACTATATGGACGACGAACGGGTGAAGATCGTACTCGCCGAAGCAGGCGGACACGGCTGGGATACCGACTACACGGCTGCCACCATTCACCGCGGCACGACGGGTATCCTGCACGGCGCGAAGATGCTCGTGATGCAGAATGAGGACGGACAGATTCAGGAGGCATTCACCATCTCGGCGGGTCTCGACTATCCGGGCGTGGGTCCGATGCATTGCAACATGGCGAAGAAAGGTCGCACGCAGGTGCTGAGCATCAACGACGACGAGGCCATCTACGGCGGCTACGAACTGACACGCATGGAGGGTATCATCCCTGCCATCGAATCAGCCCATGCCATCGCCGCGCTGAAGAAATTGACCTTCAACCCCTCAGACGTGGTGGTGCTCACCGTCAGCGGCCGGGGCGACAAGGATGTGGAGACTTATCTGAAGAACAAACAAATGGCTAAGGAATATGGAAACTTTTAAATATACAACAAGCAGTAAGACCATCCTGGCGGACCTTTATACGCCGGTCGGCGTGTATATGCGACTGCGCGACCTCTATCCGCAGAGTGCCCTGATGGAGAGTTCAGACTATCACGACGCGAACAACTCACGCTCGTTTATCGGCATCAATCCCATCGCCAGCGTGGCTATCGGACACGGCATCGCCACCGTCACCTATCCTGACGGCTCGACCTTCCAGCATGAGGTGAACAAGGACTACCGCTCGGACAAAGCCATCCACGAACTGATCGACCGTATCGAGGTCTCGGGCGAGGACGCCAATATCTGCGGACTTTTCGGCTACACCTCGTTCAACGCCGTGCGCTATTTCGAGGACATCGCCGTAAAGGACGAGACACAGGCGAAGAACGATGCACCCGACGTGCTCTATATATTATATAAGGTGGTGATTGAATTCGATCATCACAACAATATGCTGAAGGTGGTGACGCTGGGCGATGCTGCCGACATCGACGCTGTGCTGAAGGCGATGAACAAGGCGAATGTACAGGCCTATGACTTCCATCCCGTTGGTGATGTGCGCTCAACGCTGACTGATGATGAACACAGAGAGAATATCCGCAGAGGAATAGCCCACTGCCTGCGCGGCGACGTGTTCCAGATTGTACTCTCGCGCCGCTTCATTCAGCGCTACGAGGGCGACGACTTCAAACTCTACCGTGCCCTGCGGAGCATCAATCCCTCACCCTACCTCTTCTACTTCGACTTCGGCGGCTTCCGCATCTTCGGTTCTTCACCTGAGACCCATTGCCGCATCGAGGGCAGGAAGGCCTATATCGACCCGATCGCCGGCACAACGAAGCGAACGGGTGATGCCGAGGCCGACCGCAAGGGCGCGGAGTTTCTGCGCAACGACCCGAAGGAGAATGCCGAACACGTGATGCTCGTCGATCTGGCCCGCAACGACCTGAGCCGCAACTGCCATGGGGTAAAGGTAGATTACTACAAGGACATCCAGTACTACTCGCACGTCATCCATCTCGTCTCTCGCGTCAGCGGTGAACTTGACGAAGGCGCCGACCCCATCAAGGCATTTATCGACACCTTCCCCGCCGGTACCTTGAGCGGTGCACCAAAGGTGCGCGCCATGCAACTCATCTCCGAGTATGAACCTCACAACCGCGGTGCCTACGGCGGTTGCATCGGTATCATTGGTCTCGACGGCTCGCTGAATCAGGCCATCACCATCCGCACGTTCGTAAGCCGTAACGGCGAACTCTGGTTCCAGGCCGGCGGCGGCATCGTGGCCAAGAGCAATGTAGAGTATGAATTACAGGAAGTGAACAACAAACTCGGTGCCCTCCGCAAGGCCATCGATAAAGCAGAAAAGTTATGAAGATAGTCATCATCGATAATTACGACTCGTTTACCTACAACCTGAGTCATTTAGTGAAGGAACTCGGTGCCGAGGTCACCGTCGTGCGCAACGACCAGTTCGAACTCTCCGACCTCGAGCCCTACAGTAAGATTATCCTCTCGCCCGGCCCCGGCATCCCCTCTGAGGCAGGCCTGCTGCTCGATGTGATAAAGACCTACGCCGGTCGCAAACCCATCCTCGGTGTCTGCCTCGGCCATCAGGCCATCGGTGAGGCGTTCGGCGGCAAACTCGAAAACCTCGCTGACGTCTTCCACGGTGTAGCCACCCCCTGTCACATCATCGCCGACGACCCCATCTTCTCGGGGCTGGAGCGCGACATCACCATCGGACGCTACCACTCGTGGGTGGTCTCTAACGAAGGTCTGCCCGACTGCCTGGAAGTAACAGCAGTCTCTGACGAGGGCCAGATTATGGCCGTGCGCCACCGCGAACTGAACGTCCGCGGCATCCAGTTCCACCCCGAGAGTGTACTCACCCCCGACGGCCGCAAAATGCTCCAGAACTGGCTCTTCCTTTAAATAGTAAATTGTAAAATTGTAAATTCATATGGCACAGACAATGAAAGACATCCTGTACAGGATGCTGAACCACGAGGAACTGTCTCGTGAAGAAATGAAGAATATCCTGATTGGAATCACACAGAGTGAATATCCCAACGAACAGATTACAGCCCTGCTGACAGCATTGCAGATGCGCGGTGTCACCGTCGAGGAACTGCTCGGCTTCCGCGACGGCATCCTCGAAACCGGCGTGCCCGCCATCCTCAACTGCGACCGCTACATCGACGTTGTCGGCACCGGCGGCGACCGCAAGAACACCTTTAATATCTCCACGACCGCCTGCTTCGTCATAGCCGGCGCCGGCTACAAGGTGGCCAAGCACGGCAACTACGCCGCCACCAGCGTCAGCGGCGCCTCGAACGTCATTCAGCACCACGGCATCAAGTTCACCGACGATATAGACAAACTGAACCGCTCACTCAACGAAGCCGGCATCGTCTATCTCCATGCCCAACTCTTCGCCAAGGCCATGAAATTCGTCGGTCCCATCCGCAAGGCCCTGCCCTTCCCCACCATCTTCAACCTCCTCGGCCCCATCGTCAACCCCTCGCAGCCGAAGTGTCAACTCCTCGGTGTGGCCAACCTCGACCAGATGCGCCTCTACCATCAGGTGTATCAGAAACTCGGCATCGACTACGGTATCGTCAATAGCATCGACGGTTACGACGAAATCTCGCTGACGGGCGACTTCAAGGTAACCACCAAGGACTACGAACGCATCTTCTCGCCCCGCGACCTCGGCTTCGACATCGCCAAGCCCGAAGAACTCGTCGGCGGCGCAACGGAAGAAGAAGCCGCACAAATCTTCGACTCCGTGCTGGAGAACCGTGCCCTGCCCGCCCAGAAGAACATTGTGCTGGCCAACGCTGCCTTCGGTATCCAAGTGCTGGAGAAGGGACAGAAGAGCATCGAGGAGTGCATCGCCATCGCCCGCGAGAGCATCGACAGCGGCGCCGCCCTCCGCACCTTCAAGAAGTTCGTCGAACTCAATTCGTAATACCCATCAAACCCATTCATCCCATGGACATCCTTCAAGAAATCGTCGCCCACAAGCGCATCGAGGTGGAGCGTTTCAAGGCACAACTCAGCGAACGCGACATTCACCGGCAGGTGGAGGCGATACTCGACTTCAGCACACCGTCGATGGCACAGGCCCTCTCGGCCTCCGACTCCGGCATCATCGCCGAGTTCAAGCGCCGCTCGCCCTCAAAGGGCTGGATCAAGGAGGAGGGAAAGGCCGAGGAAATCCCCCTTGCCTACCAGCAGAACGGCGCTACCGCACTCTCCATCCTCACCGACGAAAAATACTTCGGCGGCTACGACGACTTCATACGCATCGCCCGACGCAGCGGAGTGAAGATTCCCATCCTCTACAAAAACTTCATCATCGACGAGTACCAACTCTTCCAGGCCCGCCTCTGCGGCGCATCGGCCGTGCTGCTCATCGCCGCCGACCTCTCGTTGGCGGAATGCAAGTCGCTGCTGCAGACCGCCCACGCCCTCGGCCTCGAAGTACTCCTCGAGATGCACTCCGAACCGGAACTGGAGTACGCCGAACTCGGCCCCGACCTCTGCGGCATCAACAACCGCAACCTCGGCTCCTTCGTCACGGATGTAGAGAACAGTTTCCGCCTCGCCGAACTCCTGCCCAAGGACGCTGTCAAGGTCAGCGAGAGCGGCATCTCGAACCCCGATACCGTCCGCGCCCTCCGCGCCGCCGGCTTCCGCGGCTTCCTCATCGGCGAGAACTTCATGAAGACCCCCGCCCCCGGTCAGGCATTAAGCGATTTCATCTCACAATTATGAATTATGAATTAATCAAGGTTTGCGGCATGCGCGAGGCAGAAAACATCCGCGCCGTGGAGGCATTAGGCATCCGCCTGATGGGCTTCATCTTCTGGCCGAAGTCGAGCCGCTACGTCGCCGGGCGCCCCGCCTACCTACCCACGCGATGCAAGCGCGTCGGCGTCTTCGTCGATGAAGCCATCGAGACGGTCGAGGGCATCGCCGACGACTACACCCTCGACTACATCCAACTCCACGGCCACGAGTCGCCCGAGTACATCCGCGCCCTTCGCGCCGCCTGTTCCGTGTGCGGCTGTGCCACAGCCGTCCCCCGCCTCATCAAGGCCTTCAACATCGCCACCGCCGTCGATCTGGAACAGACCGCCAGCTACGCCGGCCTCGTCGATTACTTCCTCTTCGACACGAAAGGCCCCTCCGTCGGTGGCAACGGCCAGCAGTTCGACTGGAGCGTCCTCTCGGCCTACAACGGCGACACGCCCTTCCTGCTCAGCGGCGGCATCGGCCCCGACGACGCCCAGCGCCTCAGCGCCTTCCACCACGGGAAGTGCATCGGCATCGACCTCAACTCCCGCTTCGAACTCGCCCCCGGCATGAAGGACGTCGCCGCCCTCCATAAATTCTTAAATGAATTAAATCGATAAATAAATTGTAAATTGTAAATGATATGGTGAACAAGATCAATTCCCTTTTCGCAAATAGCAAGGACAAGAAACTCCTTTCCCTCTACTTCTGCGCCGGCAGTCCCACCCTCGACGGCACCGCCGATGTCATCCTCACGATGCAAAAAAGAGGCATCGCCATGATCGAAGTAGGCATCCCCTTCAGCGACCCCCTCGCCGACGGCCCCGTCATCCAGAGCGCTGCCACACAGGCCCTGAAGAACGGCATGAACCTCAAAACCCTCTTCGCCCAGTTAAAAACAATCAAAGACCAGGTGGAAATCCCCCTCGTGCTGATGGGCTATCTCAACCCCATCCTCCACTACGGCATCGAAGCCTTCTGTCAAAGTTGTGTCGAATCCGGCGTCAGCGGTATGATCATCCCCGACCTGCCCTTTGACGACTACCTGAACATCGTGAAGCCCGTCGCCGACCGATACGACCTGCGCGTCATCATGCTCATCACTCCCGAGACCAGCGAAGAGCGCATCCGCTTTATTGACGACCACACCGACGGCTTCATCTACATGGTATCGTCGGCCTCCATCACCGGCACGCAGAAATCGTTCGACGACCAGAAACAGGAATACTTCCGCCGCATCGACGCGATGAACCTACGCAATCCCCGCATGATCGGCTTCGGCATCTCCAATGCCCAGACCCTCGAGGCTGCACAGGACAACGCCGCCGGCGCCATCATCGGCTCGAAGTTCGTTACCCTGCTCAACGAGGCCAACGGCAATGCCGACACCGCCCTCGACCGTCTGTTCGAAGCCCTGGAGAAATAGAAATCCTCGACGCAACAGCGAGCCCCCGGCGAAAGAAACAGAAACGAAGAGCCCTCCCGCAATGGGGAGGGCTCTTCGATAAACGGGAGTGGAAGTGGAGGGAGTCGAACCCTCGTCCGCACAAGGAAACCATACGCTTTCTACATGCTTATCTCAGCCTTCATTTTCGTGATGCAACAAGACCTGGCCACCAATTACACCCTTATCCTCTAAAATTTCATCCCGCCATCGAGGCCTGACAAGACTATTTCCGATTTAACCTGCACCGCTGAATCTCTGGATTCGGAACAACATCCTCGGAGCGATGTCTCGTTCTCTCACCTAGTAAGAGAATAAAGCCAGTAATCTACTGTACTTCGATTAGGCAGCGAGAGCGTAACGTGTTTCGCCAATTAATTTTTCGACCGACGTGATTATGGAGTCCACAGTCATCACTCCGCATGCTTACGTACCATCTCGACTTGCCGTCAAATCCAGTCACCCCCATCGGCTGCAAAGGTACAACTTTTCCCGCAATCTCCAAACTTTTTCGCAAAAAATATGCGTCAGTCTCGGTCGTCTTCCTTCCTCGCTGGTAGTACGTCCTGTTACCGAATTCCGATAGCACTGTACATATCTTTCGTCATTTCTGCCATAATTCTACTTCATTTTATTTCATATTCTACTCTACTTTATCCCTAGTATATCTCTAATTCTGTAACTAGAGATGAACTAGAGATGAATTAGAGATGAACTAGAGATGAACTAGAGATATAATGGGTGAAAAGATAAGGATTTTATTTGAAACGACAAAGGAAATATGGTTAATAATCTGGTTAAGGCTGAAATAATGGCAGAATAATTTGGTGGTTTCAGGGGAAATGCTTACCTTTGCCCTCGATACTACGGAGAACCGATTACTGGGCCTTCAAATTTAATAACTTAAACACATATAGAGCAATGAGAAGGAAATTATGCCAAAAATGTAAGTTTTCGCGCGAAAATCTTGCAAGTATCGAACATTTTAACTACTTTTGCCGATGAAAAGGGAGTTTGGTAAATAGCTGCTTGATATTGCCAAATATATGGTAACAGCATTGCTGCTCGCAACCATCTTCAAGGATATGTATGATCCTATCGTCATTTATATGGTGGTGCTCTTGTCATTGGTAGTATTAATAATTGGTCTTTATGTCATTTATGACAGTGATCAGGACGAAAAGAAATTAAAGAAAGGAATTAGGAAATGAATACATTGATTATTGCAGGTTTTATAGCTTTAGTGGCAATTGTTGGAACTGCCATTATCAAGTATTTGGAAAAGAAGGAAGCGAACAGTGCTCAATAGCACATAGAGACAACGCAGAAGGACGGTTCTTTTGTATCAGCCGACACAAAAGAACCGTCCCTCTATGTTAGAATTTGTCATTCACTGCCAGGATAACTTCCGGGCGTTGCCCAGTCAGTAATCACCCAACCCTTAGCCATGGCGGCCTCCACTTGAGCCTTTGTGATGACATTCCTCTCGTTAGGGTCAGATGTGTCTATTCCTATTAGTTGATTGTTTGTTCCTGTTGGCAATGAAGCGATTAGTACATCCATTGCCTCCCCCCTGATGCTATTGCTATGAATGACTACCATATATAAATCTAGCCCTGTCAAGTCGAGCGAGGCAAGTTGATTGTTAGCCACCCATAGCAATGTGATTTCTGGATTCTTCGATAGGTCAAGCGACTCGAGTTCGTTGTTGCCTAGGATAACTTCACTGAGAAATCTGTTCTTCGACAGGTCTATGGATTTGAGTTTGTTGCCTTTGAGAGATAAGGTCATCAGATTCGGATTCTCCGTAAGATCGATAGACGTCAGTTCATTGTCGTCTAATTCTAAGATATCAAGTTCTTTATTCTTTGAAACATCCACCTCAGTCAATTTCTGATTATTACATGACAGGTGTGCTAGATTGGGAAACCACTCAATACCTTTCAGGCTTTTTATGCTCACACTTCCGTCTGTGGTCAAGAAAATAATCTCCACCTTCTTGGCTTCTTCCTCTGTCAGTACGCCGTCAGCAGCCCATCTGAAGTTTTCGATTAGCAACTTGCGGAACACCGCATCTGGGAAATGCTTCTCGTCGATGGCGATGGGGTAAGTATCCTTCACTTCAGGCTCTACTGGGTTGTTGTCCTCTGTGGAACATGCCGTTGTAAGCCCTGCCGTTGTCGCCAGCATCGCTGATGCCACGAGTACGAAAAAGAATCTTTTTGTCTTCATCTTGCCTTATTGTTAGTGAATATTCTTATTTCCGTTGCAAAGATACGATTATTCCCACGAACGGCCAAACAATCGGCAGAAAAACGTCCCGGTACTGCAAGTTTTTGGGGAATTCGCGGTTTTTTCACGAAAAATGTTGTAATTTTGCACCTCGAATACAATAAAAACGCTCGCGGCGTGTTATATATTATATAATATGTACGCGTAACATTTAATAATTATGATGAAAAGACTCTCATCTGTGATCATCTCCCTGATGCTGGCCACGAGTGCGGGCTGGGCACAGTCGGGCATGACCGACAATCAGGTCATGGACTATGTGGTAGAACAAAACGAGAAGGGCGTGTCGCGCCAGCAGATCGTCACCCAGTTGATGCAGCGCGGCGTGACCATCGACCAGATACGCCGCATCCAGCAGAAGTACCAGCGCCAGCAGAAGGACGGCTCGCTGGGGGCAAAGGACATCACCGCCGGTTCACAGAGTGTGAAGAACCGCATGCGTCAGGCCAACGGTGAGCCCCGTCCGGAACAGGTGGAACGGGAGAAGAAGAACGTGTCGCCCCACCGTCGCAAGGACGGCCGGCCCCGCACGAAGAAGAACACTTATGATGAGGACGACGAGGAGTTCATGCAGATGGACGACGCGATGGACTTCATGATGCCCGACTCGCTGAAGTATATCTACGACGAGAAGGAGGAGAAAGAGGAGCCTAAGCGGAAGATATTCGGCCATGACATCTTCAACAACAAGAACCTGACCTTCGAGAGCAGTATGAATCTGGCCACACCGCAGAACTACCGGCTGGGCCCGGGCGACGTGGTGAACGTGGACATCTGGGGTGCCTCGCAGCAGAGTGTCAGCGAGACCATCTCGCCCGACGGCACCATTACCATCGAGGACGTGGGTGTGATTTCGCTCGGAGGCATGTCAGTCAAACAGGCCAAACAGAGGCTGAAGAACGTGCTCGGTCCCCGCTATCAGGACTCGCGCATCGAACTGACCCTCGGACAGACGCGCACCATCACCATCAGCGTGATGGGCGAGGTGAAGATGCCCGGCACCTACACGATGTCGGCCTTCGCCACCGTCTATAACGCCCTTTACATGGCGGGCGGTCCCAACGACATCGGTACGCTGCGAAACGTACAGGTGTTCCGCAACGGCAAACTCCTGTCGAAAGTCGATATATACGACTTCCTGCTCAACGGCAAGTTGACGGGCGACGTTCGCCTGCAGGATAACGACATCATCACCGTCAGCCCCTATGAGGCGCTGGTGAATATCACAGGTAAGGTGAAGCGCCCAATGTTCTACGAGATGAAGAAGACGGAGAGCGCCGCCACACTGCTTCGCTACGCCGGCGGATTTACCGGCGATGCCTATACGAAGGCCATCCGCGTGAACCGCAAGGCCGGTCACCAGTACTCGGTCTTCAGCGTCAACGAGTTCGACCTCAACGACTTTAAGATGATGGACGAGGACTCCGTCTCTGTGGATTCGACGCTCACCCGCTACCAGAACCTGGTGGAGGTGAAGGGCGCCGTGTTCCGTCCCGGCATGTATCAGGTGGGCGGACATATCTGCACGGTGAAGGCCCTGATCGAGGCCGCCGACGGACTGACCGAGAATGCCGTCAGCCACCACGCCGTGATGCACCGCATGCAGCCCGACCGTACCCTGAAGATGCAGAGCATCGACATCAAGGGCATCCTGGAAGGTACCGTGCCCGACGTGGAGTTGAGGAATGAGGACGTGCTCTATATCGCCAGTCGCGAGGAGGAGAAGTTAGACCAGACCATTACCATCCACGGTGAAGTGAACTACCCAGGTGTCTATCGCTACGCCTCGAACGAGACAATTGAGGACTTGGTGCTGCAGGCAGGCGGACTGACCAATGCTGCCTCGCTAGCGAAGGTCGATGTGGCCCGCCGTATCATCGATCCCGATGCCACGGAGGCAGGCGACACGCTGGCATTCACCTATAGTTTCAAACTCAATCCCGACTTCACCATCCCGCAGGGCGAGTCTCCCTTCACCCTGCAGCCCTACGACGAGGTGTATATCCGCCGCAGCCCGAACTACATCGAGCAGCAGAATATCACGATCGAGGGCGAGGTGCAGTTCAAGGGCGAATACACGCTGACGAACAGTAGTCAGCGTCTCAGCGACCTAATCAAGCAGGCAGGTGGTGTCACGAAGCACGCCTATCCCGAGGGTGCCAAGTTGCTCAGGAGAATGACGCAGGAGGAGCAGGAGATGATGACCACGATACTGCGCACCGCCCAGCGTAACTCCGGCAAGGACTCCATCGACCTGTCGAAACTTGAGACGATGACCACCTTCCCCGTGGCTATCGAGTTGGACAAAGCCTTGAAGAATCCGGGCAGTGAAGACGACCCGATCCTCCGCGAGGGCGACCGTATCGTAGTGCCGAGATTCACCAGTACCGTCAGTATCAATGGTGAGGTGCTCTATCCGAACACCGTCCGCTTCATGTCGGGCAAGGATGCCGACTATTATATCGACCTGGCCGGTGGTACCACGACGAGTGCCAAGAAGAGCAAAACCATCATCATCTATATGAACGGCATGGTGGCCAAGGCCGACCGGAAGCACAAGCCCCGTCCAGGCTGTCAGATTGTTGTGCCGACGAAACATGCCCGCCGCCAACTCTCGCTGCCTGAGATTATCAGTATGGGTACGAGTTTCGCTTCACTGACTACGATGATTGCGACGATAGCCAATCTGACAAAGTAAAGTAATCGTCATGGCGGGGAAACTGATTAAGGCAGGCTTGGCTTATACCATCTGCAATGTGGTGCTGAGAGGTATCTCATTCTTTACCGTACCTCTCTTCATCAGACTGTTGACCCCGGAGGAGTTCGGCAAATACAATGTCTTCATCTCAATCGAGGGCATTCTGTTTGTCATCAGTGGTCTGGCTATCCATACCAGTATCAAGAACGCCTTATACGACAAGAAAGAGACGTACGACAATTACGTCAAGAACTGTGTCTTTATCGATATCGCCGTCAGTATCCTGATCGGCATTCTGGGTAATCTTGTATGTCTCTTCTATTCGGAAGCCATCGACATGACCTTCACGGAAGTGAACCTGCTGACCGTTTCGGGCTTCTGCCAATCGCTCATATCTATCTACACCGCCAAACTGATTATGAACTATCAGTCGGGCGACTTCGTGGCGGTCTCGTTCATCACGGTCATCTTCGGCATTGCCCTCTCGCTGCTGTTCATCTTCACCATCTTCGACAGTCAACGCTATTTCGGCCGTATCTGGGGTGCCGTGGGCGGACAGATTATCGCGGCCGTCTATATCCTGTGGCGGCTGTTCAGGAACGGGTTGGGACATCTGAACCTCGGCGACTGGAGATACGGGCTGAAGATTTCGCTCCCCATCGTTCCGCACGGCATCTCGCAAGTCATACTCAGTTCCTGCGACCGCATCATGATCAAGTACATCCACAATGCCGTGTTTGCCGGCATCTACAGTTTCACCTATACCGTATCGCTGATTCCCCAGATTCTGTTTGCCTCGCTGTCGAAGGTCTGGGAGCCTTGGTTCTTCGAGCAGATGGACAAGGGCGACGACGATGCCATCAGGAAGGGCTCGTACCACTTCTTCATACTCATCTCCTCGACCTTTGTGCTGATGGCCTGCATCGTACCAGAGGTGGTTAAGATTATGGCAACACCGGAATACTACGACTGCATGGATATCTGCATCCTGATTCTGTTAGGCTGCTACTTCGCCACCTTATATTATATACCCTGCGAGGTGGAGTATTTCCACAAGAAGACGAAATACATTGCCTTCTCCACCGTCAGTTGTGCCGTTCTCAACATCATTCTGAACTACTATCTCCTGACGCATTACTCCTACAAGTCGGCAGCCATCGCCACCGTCGTGTCGTATTTCCTCTACTTCCTCTTCCACATGTACATGGCCCGCAGGATATGCGGCCACTGGCTGTTCGACGTCAGGCGGATGGGTATCGGCATACTGATATTCTTCGTGCTCATGGCGATCACGCTCACGAATATACCCAACATCCTCGTACGCATCCTCGTATTCCTTTGCGTTACGGGCTACACATATTATTACTTCAGAGATTTCATAGACAGTAAAGTCAGAGCATATATTACAGCATGGAAAAAGTAACATATAGGGAACTCCGGAAGGAAAGACCACTGGAAAGTCTTTGTAGGTGGTCGTTTGTGGGACACTTCTGTCTGCTGATGTGTCCTCCATTCTCCATCTTCTTCATGAAGCACCATGTCAAGCCGAATACCATCACCGTCATCATGATCCTATTGGGTGTTCTTGGGGGCATCCTCTTCGCCCTGCCATCCACACTGAGTAAGATTATGGCGATTGTCGTCTATTGGCTGTGGTTTATTCTGGACTGCTCTGACGGCGAGGTCGCCCGCCACACGAAAACCTTCTCCGCATACGGCACCCAGTTGGACTGGGTTGCCCACCTGGTATGTCACCCACTGATGGTGCTGGCCTGCTGGATTTCGTTCCAACAGGCAGGATTGCCCCATTTCTACTGTTATACCATCCTGTCGATACTGCTCGCCGCCTGCGAACTGATCAGAAGGCAGTTCATCGCCTTCGACACGCTGCTGTCTGCCAGTAGCAATATGGGTATCAAGCCCACTTCCACCCCGCCGTTACACAAATGGCTGGTCACGCAACTGTTGTATTTCCCCAACTTTGTGCTGCTGTTCCCTATTCTGTATATCATCAGTTCCTGGCTGCAATGGAACGACGTGATATACGTCTATATGGGATGGGCCGCATTCAGTTGTCTGTTTGTCGTCCGCGACATTATCCGCTATACCCGATTCTTCCACAACAATTAAAATTCACTTGATTATGAGCAATATGAATTCCAACAATCTGAGAGTCTTTAAGATGAGTGAGTTGATGAAGATGATACGCGAGAACAAAAGGCTGTACCTCATCACTTCGCTGATAGCCTTGGTGTTCGGACTCGTCGTTTCCTTCAGTCTGCCCAAGACCTATAAGACGAAGGTGATGCTGTCACCGGAGACCAACAGCGGGTCTAAGTCGTTAGGCAACCTCGGTGCCATATCGTCGATGCTGGGTTCAAGCCTCAGCATGGATGAGGATGCCATCAATCCGCAGTATTATCCGAACGTCTTCCGTTCCACCAAGTTCATCGTCAGTCTGTTCGACGTCCAGTTGGAATCGATCGACGGGAAACTGAAAACCAACCTGTATGACTACTGCAAGAACCATCAGGAGAGGCCTTGGTGGAGCCCTGATTTCGGTTCTAAGGAAGAGGAGACTGATACGCTCAGGAGGAAGCAACTGCCCGGCGTCTATCTGACGAAAGAGCAGGACCGCATCGTAGAAATGATTCGGGACATGCTGACCTGTAACTACGACACCAAGAATGAGTTTATCACCATTACGGCCACCACGCAAGATGCCCTGATCAGTACTGAACTTGTCGATTCCGTGAGCAAGCGCCTTCAGAGTTTCATTGTGGAGTACCGAACTTCCAAGGCCCGTCACGATGAAGAGCATATCCAGAAGTTGTTCGACGAAGCTGCTCAAAGATACAAGCGGGCAAGGATAAAATACGCTAACTATTCTGATGCCTACGATAAACTGGTGCTGCAGTCGTATATCACGACCCGTGATGAACTGGAGAATCAGATGCAGTTGGAATACACCATCTATTCCCAGTTGGCCCAGCAATTACAGATGGCAAAGGGCAAGGTCCTGGAGCAGACGCCCGTCTTTGCCGTCATCGAACCAGCCACCGTTCCCCTTCGCAAAAATGGGCCCAAGCGCATGCTCATCATCTTAGGATGGCTCATCGTGGCATTCATGGGGACTACCGCATGGCTATATTATAAGAGATGCTGATTAAGTCCGCCGATATCACCTACCCCAACACCATCCGGTTCGTCGGGAACGCTTTGTTCCTGATGCTGATACTCGTCTTTCTGTTGGACCCTGCCAACACCATCTTACATAAGAAAGACGTGGTCTTTATATTGCTTACCGGGTTCTGTATCGTATTCTATAAGCCTGACCTGTCAAAACTACCCTATATCGGTGCCTTGGTCGCCGCCATCCTAATACCCTATCTCTTCTCCCTGATTGCGATGCGGAATATCGACCCGGACGATGTAATACCCATATTCAAGGCTATATCCCCATCGATACTGCTACTATGGATTCGAGAATTCGACCTGCTAAAATTATCACGGATGCCTGTCATCTTCGCCAGTCTTATCATGGACATTCTGTTTCTGGTGATTCTTATATTCCCCGAAACGGAAGGTCCCATCTACCTGTTTGCCGCTATTGAAAGTGAAACAGTACAGATGGCCCACCGATGGTTCCTCGGCATACAGATGTTCTGCATGTACCTGAGGTCAACCATTGCCTTCACGTTTGTCCTGACTTATTTCCTCTATATCTGTATTTCGAAAGATAAGCGCACCATAAAGGCCTTGATTGCGCTCGCCATCGTCTTTTTCTATTTCACATTTGCAGGTACCCGAAGTTCCATGCTGGTACCCTGGTTCCTTGCAGGTATCGTCTGCTATGCAGTCTATCGGAATCACCCACGGGCCAAAATGTTCTTCTATCCACTCCTCGCGGCGGGTGCCGTCCTTTTCATTATCCTGATTGTAGCCCTTGCCACCGAGACAGAGGAGGTGTCGAATGCCGTCAAGTATGGACACATCACATCCTATACCAGCCTTTTTGAGCAACATCCCCTGTATCTGATATTCGGACAGGGTCCGGGTGCGTGGTTCTATAGCGACGGTTTCAACAAGTACGTCTTACAGACGGAATGGACTTATCTGGAACTCATCCGGTGGTTCGGCTTGTGCTCCCTGCTCATCATAGGCGTGTTTTTCAGGCCACTTCTCACGTTCTGGAAATACAGGAGCGATGCGCTGACCTTCTCTTTGCTGTGGACCTACGCTGCTTATCTGGTTATCGCAGGCACCAATCCACTCATGCTTTCCTCCACAGGAATGATCATGCTGCTTACGGCCTATTCGTATCAGGAACAAATCACCAGAGTCAATCACCCGAACAGTTAGCCTATGACGAACGATTTACTCCTACCTGTTGTTATTATCTATCAAGAGGACTATCACAACTCTAACATATATAAGTCGTTACTTTGCAAGTACGACAACATGCATGTCGTCTTATACGACAATTCCCCTACCCCCATCAACGAGAAGTATTCCAGCCCATACCTGCACTACTTTCACAATCCGGAAAACGGGGGTGTAACCGCCGGGTATAACAAGGGAGCCGACTTCGGCGCATCCCGACTGAATGTCCAATATGTCGTGCTGTTCGACCAGGATACGCAATTTGAGGGCGAATACTTGGAGAAATTATCTACGGAGATTGGCAGGAATCCGTATGATATATATGCTCCAGTCATCAAGACAAAAAAAGGAGGAGCATGCTCTCCCGTTCGTGTGAGTCCATTGTCCATCAGAGGTATCCATATCCAGCCTGGTGTCGTTCCCCTAACGGAATACAAGCCTATCAATAGTGGCGCATGTATCAAACTGGAGTCGTTCATGAATGCAGGCGGCTATAACGAGGACATCAAACTTGATTTCGCGGATTTTGATTTCTTCGAACGTCTGAACAAAACGGTATCCACCTATATGATTGTCGATAGTGTGGCATATCAATCCTTTTCGAATGAAGAAAAAGATTCCTTGAGGTTGTTCAACAGATTCAGGCAATATATACTTGATGCCAGCCACTTTCATGGTTCCCACAGTATCTGGTTCATCGTTCTCAGACATACGCTAGCATTGACATTGCGTACAAAGGAACTTCGCTTTATCACATATTACATCTCCAAATACATTTTCAGATGATGATTTCCGTATGTATGGCCACTTATAATGGCGAGAAATATATCAAACAGCAGTTAGACTCCATTCTACCACAAATAGGGGCTGGCGATGAAGTCGTCATTTCGGATGACGGTTCGACAGACGGGACGATTGACATCATTCATGCCATGAAAGATGACAGGATCCATGTCATAGAGGGTCCGCATAAAGGCTCGCCCGTCCCCAACTTTGAACATGTGTTGTCTGCTGCCAATGGAGACATCATCTTCACGGCCGACCAAGACGATATATGGCATCCCGACAAAGTGAGCATAACACTTCAATATCTTCAAAAGGCAGATTGCGTTGTGAGCGATTGTCGTGTCGTTGATTCTGAGGAGAACGTCATTTCCGACTCTTTTTTTCAGGTCAACCATACCAAAGAAGGTAAATGGCACAATCTCTTTATCCACAACGGATATCTAGGATGTTGTATGGCTTTCAAGAAAGACATTCTCGAAAAAACGCTGCCGTTTCCGCCCGACACGCCTCAGCACGATATCTGGATAGGTAATGTCGCAGCATTCAAATACAGCCTAATGTTCATTCATGAGAAACTCATCGATTACAGAAGACATTCTGGCAATGCCTCACCGACTGCAGGGAAGAGCACAAGTTCTTTGATAGATAAGTTCAACTACCGATGGGCCATTATTAAAGGGCTTTTCCGAGTGTTTTAGCATGTCTCATAACCCAAATATGCGCTTTTCTTAGAAAATATTTCTTTTTTTATACAATTATTTGTACCTTTGCATCCGAATTTGGCGAAAATGGATGAAAGTATCTATTGTAACAACAGCATATAATAGCGAAAAGACAATAAAAAGGACTATAGAATCCGTACTCAATCAGACCTATCCTGATATTGAGTATTGGATTATTGACGGTTCGTCGTCTGATGGTACGATAGATATCATCCGTTCCTTTGAGCCACGTTTCAATGGCCGACTACATTGGATATCTGAAAAGGACGAAGGGATATACGATGCCATGAACAAAGGAGTCAGCCGGAGTACGGGCGACGTCGTCGGTATTCTCAATTCTGATGATTTCTTTACCAGCAACGATGTCATAAGTCGGATGACAGAGCATTTCACCGATGATCTTGATGCGGTCTATGGGGACGTTCATTTCGTTAAGTCAAACAATCTGAAAAAAAGTGTCAGATACTATTCCGGTAAGCAATTCCGCCCGTGGATGATACGTTTCGGGTTTATTCCGCCCCATCCTTCCCTTTATATCCGCCGGTCCATATACGAAAAATACGGTTTATATGACACGAGTTACTGCATTTCTGCAGATGTAGATTTAATTGCAAGACTCAGTTATGTCCAAAAAATCAGCATGAAGTATATTCCAATGGATTTTGTGACGATGCTTGTGGGGGGAGAGAGTACCAAGAACTTGAGAAACAGATGGATAGGTACAAAAGAAGACTTAAAAGCCTGCAGGAAACTGGGGATAAAGTCCAATATTGTGTTTGTTCATTTCAAGTATTTGCTCAAGTCGCATGGATACCTGTTTTCCAAATAAATAATAAGATTTTTATGTCTATAAAAGAAAACAGCCATATACACACAATAAAAGGGGGAAAGTTACGTTTATTAGTAAAGTAATCATTAAAATATTGGCTTATCGATAAATGACTACCCTCAGAGACGGATATATTGTTGACGGAATGAACGAACTTGAGCGCAATATCAAGAGGATTATTGACTTTTGTACTGCGTTCGTCTGTCTCGTCATTTTCTCCCCTCTTATGTTGGTCTGTTATATCGCAGTCAAGCGGGAAGATGGCGGTCCTGCTATCTTTAAGCAAGAAAGAATCGGAAGGTTTGGTCGGCCTTTCAACATCTATAAGTTCCGTAGCATGAGAACAGATGCTGAAAAAGACGGCCCGGCGCTCTACCAACATGAACGCGAGACCCGAATGACAAAGGTAGGGAAATTCCTTCGCAGTCACCATCTGGATGAGTTACCTCAGTTGTGGAATGTCCTGAAAGGCGAAATGGCCTTTATCGGTCCAAGACCCGAGCGTAAGTACTACATTGACCAGATTATGGAGAGAGACCCACGATACACCTATCTGTATCAGGTAAGGCCCGGTGTCACTTCCTATGCTACTTTATATAACGGCTATACCGACACGATGGAGAAGATGCTCCGTCGCTTGGAACTTGACCTCTATTATCTGGAACACCGTTCACTCTGGTTTGATGCAAAATTGCTGATATTGACATTCTTGAATATAGCATTTGGCAAGAAATTCTGAATATGAAAGTCCAGTCTTATATTATATTATTGTGCGTGACGGCTCTGATGACCGCTTGCAGTACGCCCAAGAACTTCAACTATATGCAAGACCTGACAAACGGGCAGGAGATCATTAGTTTGAAAGACGGGACGATCCGTCTGCAGCCTAAAGACCAGATTATGGTTCTCGTCAAGAGCAAAGACCCCGTGATGAGTTCTTTGTTCAACAAGGGTGTCACCACCAGTTTGAAGGCCGGCCAGACAGAAGGTAACATATATACTACTGGTTACACTTTGGCACCTGACGGCAGCATTGACTTCCCTGTTCTTGGGACAATCAATCTGAAAGGGCTTTCAAGATATGAGGCGGAGCAGGCTATTCAGTCCAAGTTGCGCGAAGAGCAGTTAAAAGATGCCAACGTCACTGTGGAATACATGAACCTGAGTTATACCGTGATGGGAGAGGTGAAAGAGCCCGGTGTCTATCCGATTCAAAAAGATGCTGTCACTTTGCTTGAAGCACTCGGACAGGCCGGTGACATCAGCGTCTATGGAAAACGTGACAGTGTCATGGTGGTCAGAGAGCTCGGTGGGACAAGAAAGGCATATATCCTGAATCTCAACTCTGCCAAAGACCTTCTTTCTTCGGAGGCCTACAATATTCAGCAGAACGACATCATCTATGTAAAAGCAAACGACGTCAAAGCCCGTCAGTCTATGGCATCAGGAAATGAGACACGTTCCATCTCCTTCTGGCTGTCACTTGCATCTGTGCTTACAACAATCGCCGTACTCGTCTTTAAATAACCGTCAACGCTATGAGTTCTTTCCTTAAAACCTGTCTTCAGCAATGGAAATGGTTCGCAGGCTTCGTCTGCCTAACTGTCATTGCTGCTATATTATTCCTTTTAATGGTCGCTCCCAAATTTGAACGTACCGCTAGCGTCCTCATTAAAGATGAAAACGGCAGTGGAGGCCTGTTGTCGTCAATGATGTCAAACATGGGTATGCTGGCAGGTATGGCAGGACTGAACATCACATCAAATGTAGAGAACGAGATGCAAATCTTCTCTTCACCATTCCTGATGCAAGAGGTGGTGAACCGTATGGGACTCGACACAAGGTATGAAGTCTATGACGGACTGATGAAGAAGGAGCTCTACGAAGAGACGCTACCGGTTAAGGTAACCTTCCCCAAATTGAGCGACAAAGACGGGGCTTACCTGAAGATGGATCTCAGACAAGACGGCACCTATACCCTATACAAATTCAGGAAAAACAAGGATAAGTTCGACGGCGAGGTGCAAGGTAAACTAAATACGGTTTGCCAGACGCCTATCGGTCCTGTGTCCGTGCTTGCTACCAAGCAGTTCGATTCCTGCATGGCCAATGAAGGTGAAAGGACTATCCGCATCACAAAGGAAAAGAAATACGACCGGGTGGAAACGCTATCGAAACAGATAGATATCGATCTGGCCGACGACCAGACAAGTATCATTAGCATCACCTGTAAGGATATGTCCGGAGAACGGGCAGAACAAATCATCAACACCTTGATACGGGTTTATCAGGAAGAGTGGATGAAAGACAAGCAAAGCGCTGCCGATGCTTCTACCCGTTTCATCAATGAGCGTATCAAGGACATTGAGGCAGAACTGAGCGGTCTGGACAACAATATCGCCCAATTCAGGGGAAAGAACCTGATGCCTGACTATGAAGAGGCCGCCAAGATGTATATGGAAAATGCCGCTCTGACTTACGAGGCGCAGGTGAAGGTGAACAACCAACTCTATATGATGGAGCAAATGCGCAACCAGGTGAGGAAAGAAGACGGTACGAACCAAGTGTTGCCCGCAAACCTTCTGCCAGACAACGAGAATGTGGCCATCCAAATCGGTGAATACAACAAGTTGCAACTGCAGCGCAACAGTATGGCTGAGAATAGTAGTCCGAATAATCCGCTTGTCAAAGATCTGGATACCCAGTTAGGCAGTATGCGCAAGGCCATCATCAACTCGTTAGACCAGGCTGTTGCCCAGTTGCAGGCCAGTCAGAAGAGTATCAATCGCGAAGATCAGAAACTTAAAAGAGACATCTCCGTTGCTCCGGGGAAGGTCACAAAGATTCTTCCCGCCGAACGTCAGCACAAGATCGTTGAGGCCCTCTACATCTATCTGCTGGAGAAACGAGAGGAGAATAATCTCACACAGGTCTATAATGCCCAGAACCTACGTATTGTCTCTCCGCCAATGGGCAAGTTGAAACCTGTATTCCCAAAGAAGATAACGACAATTGTGTTGGCCTTGCTTTTGGGATTAGCCCTCCCAGCCTTCTTCATCTACATCAGGCAGAATGTCAGACGTATTTTAGCAGAAGAGGAATAAGGCATCTGGAATCTGGAAATCATGGTTGTTATCTTCCTGTATTTCGCCCTTTTCCTTGGAGTCCACTTCTTGTCGAAGCAGTTCAAGCGTCCCGGAGCAGCCCGTCTGTTCCAACTAATCGCATGTTTTATCCTGCTCTTCGGTTTTTTCGGTTTCAGGGACATTACTGTACTGAACGACACCTCCCATTACTACGGGTTTTATTATCAGAAAGCCCATGTTTTTAATTACAGGAACGAGCCTATCACCACATTCCATCTGCTCGATAAATTTGAGTATGGTTTTCAAGTGCTCATTCATTTCCTAGTTAAATATATCTCAAAAGAGCCGTATACCATTATCTTGTTTTCAAGTTTTGTCCTTACAATCGGAGAACTCTGGTTTATCAGTAAATATTCACACGATATCGCCAAGGTGTGCTTTTACATGCTGATTGCCGGTTTGTTCTTCACTCATTACTGCATTATCCGTCAGGCTTTGGCTCTCATCTTATTCTATTTGGCTTTCGTCTGTTTCGAGAAGGGGAAAATACTCAAATACTATCTGCTGGCCCTATGTGCCTGTTTGTTCCATCTTTCCGCTGTCTTTCTATTATTCTTACCAATCATTGTCAGGATAAAGCCAACGAAACGGAATGCCATAATTGCTATTGGGGTGTCTCTGCTGCTTGCCGTTTCCCTCTTTGAGGTTCTCGCACTGCTTGGTCTGAAGGATCACCCCTATTACCAAGCGGCTATTCAGAAAGAGGCTCTGTCGCTGGTGGGTCTAGCCGATTGCGCATTGATGATCTTCACATTATCTGTCTGTTTAATCGTCAGGAAGCGAAGCAATGCTCCATCTCCTTCCAGCACCTTTTTCTGGATATGCATTATAGGACTCTGTATCAGTCTGATAGCACCGGTACTATACCCCATTGCCCGTATCAACGAGTATCTTTGGCCTCTCATTTTAATTCATTTGCTCAGATATATCGACCCTGATGCGATGAAAACACCATATACTCAACGGATCGGGGGGATAAGAAACCTGATGAGAGTATTAGTTATTGCTGTCTTTCTTATCAAATTGATTGGCATCAACACCTTCCGTCCTGAATGGCTACATATTGATTCTTATCAGTTCTATGACTTCGGCAAGAAGGATCACACTTATAATCTCTACCCACAAGAATGATCAGTTTCACAAAACTATACCAGCATTTAAGAGAATCCGACATTGCAAAACGGATGATGAGCGGTGCATTTTGGTCATTCACAGGAACGGCTCTTGGTAAGTTCTGTGTTTTCCTCACAGGTATTCTATGCGCTCGCATACTTGGTAAGGAACAATTTGGAGAATTGGGAATGGTCCGTTCCACGATCGGCATGTTTATCATCTTGGGAGCAGGAGGCATTGGGGTGACAGCAACCAGATACATTTCGTCATACAGAAGAGAGCAACCAGCACATGCTGCCTCCATTTATCGGCTCTCTACCTGTTTCTCACTGCTTCTTGGTGTGCTCGTTACAATCCTGTTATTTGCATCTTCAGGGTTTCTGGCAGAAGAAATCCTACAGTCTGCCCGACTCGCATTCCCATTAATCATCGGCTGTATGATTCTATTCTTGTCTATCCTGAACAGTTCTGAGAATGGGACTTTGGCAGGACTCGAAGACTTCAGAAGTATTGCACTCAATACATTCATTGGAAGTATCGTTGAATCTGTCTGTATGGTCATTGGTGCCTGGTTGTACCAGATAGAAGGTGCCATCGCAGGCTTCGGTATAGGAGTTCTGGCTTTATATCTCTGTAATAAACGCTCTGTCATCAAAGGCTTTCACAAATCTGGTATCCAGACAGACTTGGGACCTATCTATAAGGAAGACTGGAAACTTATCTACCAATATAGTATTCCTGCCACTTTTTCTGCTCTGTCTGTTACACCTGTCTTTTGGTTTATTCGTTCCATGCTGGTCAGGAGCAACGACTACGGAGAACTGGGAATCTTCGAGGCGGCAGACCAATGGAAAGTCATCCTACTATTCATCCCAGGTGCCATCTGTCAGATTGTACTGCCCATCATGTCAAGTATCACTGACTCACGGACATTCCGAAAGACGCTCTTAGGAAACTTTGCT
This sequence comes from uncultured Prevotella sp., assembly GCA_905233555.1. Lineage (GTDB taxonomy): Bacteria > Bacteroidota > Bacteroidia > Bacteroidales > Bacteroidaceae > Prevotella. The sequence continues at coordinate 33,914 of CAJODF010000023.1, forward strand.
CTCATTGGCGGCATTGCCACTATTCTCGCCTTGGCATCCTGGATCCTGGCACCAGTCATCATGCCTCTCTACGGAAAGACTTTCACAGATTTCACACCCTTGGTATTTCTTGCAATCTCTACCATACCTACAGCCCTTGCCCAAATTCTGGAGATGACACTGTATAGCCGCGATAAGATGTGGACATGCTTTGGCTTCAATATCATCTGGGGCATTGCGACAGTCGGACTCTCCTATTTGTTCCTTCGCAACAATCAGGGAGCCTCCGGCATTGCTTTGGCCATACTCCTTGCATACCTCATAAAAATGATTTGTATGGGAGTCTATCTGTTCGCTCAAGAGGAAGGAGGCCACAAATGAAGACATTCAGCATCGTTATTCCCACTTACAACGACCTGACGTTATTACAATGCGCACTGACTTCTGTGCTGCAACAAAAAGATGCGGACTATGAGATTATCATTACAGACGATTCAACAAATAGCAACATACAACGATATATCGAATCGTTAAGTGATGAGGATATCCACTATTACCGCCATCAACAAGGTGCCGGGGGGGCTGCCGACAACTGGAACTATGGCTTACACAAAGCAACGGGAGAATATGTCATTCTGATGCACCATGACGAAGAAATGGTTCAAGACAACTACCTGAGACACATAAGTCAACTGATGTCCTCTGGTGTAGATCTCATCATATCACAAGTGAATGTCATCAACGAGGAACATCAGAAAAACCAGTCTTTTCTCTGCCAATGGTTGAAGTCATTTGTATGTAAGCATCCAGCAGGCCTGTTCTTGATAAATGTGATAGGCCCCTGTGCCTGTCTTACCGTACGACGCGAATATCTTCAGGACTTCAATACACACTTAAGATGGTTTGTTGACGTTGAATGGTATTATCGTATGCTCTGCGGAAAAAAGTTCATAATCGACAAGTCGCTTACCATCAGATCCCATCACGGGCACCAGGGACAAATCACGCAAAATCTCGATGTCATGGAGGTTTTTAAGTCTGACAAGTCAGAACTCTCAGACATCTATTCCACAAACAGAACCGTCAGACTGATGCTCTATCTTTACGAACACCTTGTACTCGGAACAAAACAATTACTCAGAAAGATATGAAAATCGTGAAAGTCATAGGCGGTCTGGGCAACCAAATGTTTCAGTTTGCCCTCTACAAGGCCCTGCAGAATCGATTTCCCGAGGAAAGGATTCTGCTGGATCTACATTGTTTCAATGGCTATCACAAACATCGTGGATTTGAGATTGGACAGTTATTCCATGCAGATTATGAGGAAGCGTCACTACGCGAGGTGGCAAAAATGGCCTACCCTTACCCCAATTATCAGTGTTGGCGTTTCGGCAGCAGAATCCTCCCTAACAGGCCGACGATGCTGAAGGAGAGGCCCAACTATGCCTTTGAACCATCAGTTTTTTCGCGTAAAGGCGATACCTACTATGACGGATACTGGCAGCACGAAGAATATTTCTCGGCTATCCGTAAGGATTTGCTTCAGACATTTGTCTTTACAGGTTTTGAGGAGAATGAGAGAAATCTGGCAACCGCCCGTCTTATCACCAGCAAGAATAGTTGTGCCATCCATATCCGTCGCGGAGACTATGTAAAAGACAAACTTTTCCGCAACATCTGTGATATCGATTATTACAAAGATGCCATACAGTTGATGACGGAAAAGACACATCCAGAAATATTCTGTATCTTCTCCGACGACACTCATTGGTGTCACGTACACCTTTCCTCCCTGTTAGGAAAGGCAGAAACAGTTTATACAGACTGGAACACGGGTAGAAATAGTTTCTATGATATGCATCTCATGTCCCTTTGCCGCCATCAGATTATTGCAAATTCCTCCTTCTCATGGTGGGGAGCCTGGCTGAACAGAAATGATGCGAAAGTAGTTATCGGGCCCAGAAAATGGTGGAATATCAATGGTGCGCATACGCCTATCTCAAATTCTTGGTTAATTATTTAGCCATTTATGAACGTTTTTCATTTTTTTTGAGTACTTTTGCACCCGAAATTAAAAATATGGAGTTTTCAGTTCTAATTCCTATATATAAAAAGGAGGAGCCAAGGCACTTACGTGAATGCTTAGACAGCCTTTATAATCAGACACTGCCTGCGACGGAGATCATACTTGTGGAGGACGGACCGCTGACCTCTGAATTGGATGACATCGTTGCAAAGAGTCAACAGGACCACCCAGAACTGAAGACCGTCAAATTAGCCCAAAACGGTGGAATCGGCCACGCGCTTAACGAAGGACTGAAGCACTGCTCATACGACCTTGTGGCCCGTATGGATGCAGACGACATATGCAAGCCTGACCGTTTTGAGACCCAAGTCAGATTCCTTGTAGACCATCCCGAGTACGACATAGTCGGCTCTTGGGCAGACGAGTTTTCCGACAACATCTCTAATATTCTGTCAACTCGCAAGTTACCAGAAGACCATGAGGCAATCATTCAGTTTGGCAAGAAGCGCAACCCGATGAACCACCCCACCGTCATGTTCCGCCATCAGGCAGTCAAGGCTGCCGGTTATTATATCCATTCCCCGCAGGTGGAAGACTACGATCTATGGGTACGAATGATGCTAAGAGGTAGTCGATTCTACAATATCCAGCGTTCATTGCTTTATTTCCGAATGTCTGACGATTTCGCGAGGCGTCGTGGCGGATGGAACTATTCCCGCCGGGAAATTCCTCTCCAATTTTCATTTTACAAGAAAGGCTACATCAGTTGGTGGCGCATGTCGCTGAACATTATTATTCGCACCATCATCCGTATGTTGCCAAGCCGCTGGAGACGAAAGATTTACCTCCGACTGCTCAGATAACAAGATTCAGTATTTATCAAAGCTCCAAATCCGTCCGTCTTTGCTTAGCACAAGATGGTCTGTATTAATGCTCTCTATTTTGAGGCGGATATTATTAAATGGACTGAAACCGAAAGTACGCTCCACGACAATGGTATCCAAGGGAAGGGCTTCGATGGAGTAGCATTGGATAAAAAGACTGTCGGCGACGTGCTGAAAATTCCCAAACACCTCACTTTCATCAGTACTCCGCAAGAGCGTCAACGATCCGGAGAAACTGATATACTGAGTATCATGACCAACCATACGCCACTGTCCAAACAAGTCACCAGCCTCACCTCCTTCCTGACAAGAGGACAGCAGAAGAATACAAAGCAGAAGAATTAATGACTTAAAAAATCTTGCCATGATAGCCCAATTTGAAATGAAACGTAGAACAATCACCATAAATATTACCCTTGTCAAAAGCGTATGCCGCACTGATACGCCAGGGACCATCTACGTAGTCAGCCTGAAACAAAGCATCAAAGGAATGGTGTTTCACCGATAGTGGTGCCACATAGGTACCCCACCCCTCACGGTAGGAACCTTTAACAAGGAAAGACAGACGGTCGGTAACTTCGCCATTGACACCTAGATGCCAAGCCTTGATGCGATTGTCCGTATAAGTAGCCTTGCCGTCCTTATTATATATAGGTGAAGTAATGAGCGGGTTACCTGGTGTCATGCCATAATGGGCAAAGCAGCCGTAGATACCATGATTATAGTAATTATCGTTGCCTGTCACATAGTCTGTAATCTGGCTGCGAATAGGTTCCGGATAGTCACCACTATCCCAGTGTAGCGGTCCGCTTTGATTTGTCGTCTGAACATATTCGAACACAGCCCCACGAAGAACCTGCCGTCCATGAGCCTTGTTATTATACTGCAAACCCCAGATGCCGTCCCAGCCATTTCCCTTACGCATGCCAGAACCGTCTTCGAAAGGATTATCAAGATAGGCCTGAACTTGATGCTGCTGACTGATGTTCCACCCTATCTGGCAGGTCATCGACCCCAAGTGATTGCCAAAGATCCAATCTTCCCAGGAATCATTCTCAAAGTAATTACTGTCACCCAAGGGTAATATCACGTCCCAAAAGGCTTTCAGCCCTGCAGACATCTTTTTCACTCTCAGTTTATCGTGATCCAGAAGATAACTGGTGCCACCAAACTGCACCGCATGCTCTATGCCAACCGTCACAAAAAACGGTTTCTCAGGATTACTACGAATATACAGATGTTTCTGATGGTACAAGGCTCCTTTCACATACGCAGAAGCGAGCCTGCCGTCAATGTATGAAGCGTCCTCATGATAGTCGCTGTCCATAAATTTACCGTAACCAAAATCAAAGTTAATCTGGACCCACTCCTTCGTAAAGGGTACTGTCCAGAAGCCGTTGGTACCCAAGCGCACCTGGGGGATAGGCTTCGCATTGGTACCCTTTGTAAATGAGCCCGTAGAGAGTAAATTGTCACGTAATACCTGTGGTAATTCACGGCTACCGACTTCCAGATGGAATGACTTATATGACAGATTTGCATAACATTGTTGCAAATAAGCCTGATGATCGGCATGTATACTGGCAATACCATCTACTGCAGCAGATAACAGCCAATCGTCTGCTAAAGGGTGCTCTAAATGGATCGCACCACGAAAACTAGCCGTATTTGCACGCGTTCCTAATGCATGATGACGGTTGGCTGTCAGATAAAATGCAGTATAGTCGCCTGTTCCTACCGATGCCTCTGTCGTCAGGTCATAGGTCAGGTGTGTCGATAACGAATCTTGTGACCACACCTGAACATATATTGCTACTGCCATGAAACCGATAAGAAACCTCTTCATCTTGACTTCATTTGGTCATTACCGGTTGCAAAGGTACATCTTTTTCTCCAAAAAATAACATTTATAGGGAATTTCCCCACCCTATTTAGGGTTTTTCCTTTGCAAACATGCGAAAAAAGCCGTTACTTTGCACTGTGAATTAGAAAAAATGTCGAACAATTAAAATACGTACGATTATGAAAAAGATGATGATGACCCTGATTGCTATGCTGACCATGACAGTTTCAGTAAATGCAATGAGTTTCGAGCAGGCCCGCAACGAGGCTTTGTTCCTGACTGATAAGATGGCCTATGAACTCAACCTCACCGACGAACAATATGAGGCTTGTTATGAGATCAACCTCGACTATCTGATGGGAGTGACAGGTCGCGCTGATGTGTTCGGCACCTATTGGGAGCGCCGTAACCTCGATTTGAGTTATATCCTGTACGACTGGCAGTGGCAGGCCTATATCGCAGCCACCTATTTTTATCGTCCGCTCTATTGGGAGGCTGGCTATTGGCACTTCGGCATCTATGCCCGCTACCCACACCGTGACTACTTCTACTTCGGACGTCCAGCCTTCTATGCCACCTATCGCGGTGGTCATGCCTGGCATATTCACGGTTCACACGGTTACTACTACGAGCATAGAGAGCACTTCCGCGCTCCAAGAAGGGAGCATGTCGGCATGCATGACCGCTGGGATCGTGGCGAGTTCCGCAACCATCGTAATAGTTCCACTCGTGTAACTGGTGCCCCTGACCGTGGCGGAAGAAGGGTTGAGAACAACCGTGGCGGAAGGGCTGACAACAATCGTGGAAATAGAATAGACAACAATCGCGGTAGCAGAGTTGAGAATAATCGTGGTAACAGGGTTGAGAACAGGCAGGGTACATTCAGCGGTTCACGTAGGGAGAATACACGTCCGACAACCACGACCCCAACGGCTCCAAACCGCAATGAAAACGACAGACCGTCGCGTGTCACCACAACTCCGAATCGCAGCGAGAACAGTACGCCGTCACGTATCAATACGACTCCAAGTCGCAGCGATAACAGCACACCGTCTCGTGTCAACTCTACCCCATCGCGTACCATCAATAGCAACAGTTCCTTCGGCGGCAGCAGGACGTCACGTCCCTCAGCCCAGAGTAGCAACGCACCACGTAGCAGCACCCGCAGCAATGCAGGTCCTTCTCGCAGCGTCAGTCCTTCCCGCAGTAGCAGTGCAAGTCCCTCCCGCAGCAGTGCCAGCCCTTCCCGTAGTAGCGGTGGAGCATCTCGCAGTAGCGGTGGAGGTTCCTCTCGCAGCGGTGGCGGACATTTCGGAGGCCGCCGGTAATTGAGAATTAGAGTTCTAGTATTCTGACCTCAGCGTTGGTCATCCTCTGTACTTCGCTCATCTGTTTTCCATAATATACTGCCTGGATGGCTTTGTTGACAATGCCATGACCCACGGCCAGCACCTTCTTTCCTGGATAAGTCTTCTTGACAAAGGCGATGAATTCGCCGGCCCGGGAAAGAAGGTTTTCCAATGTCTCAATGTCATCTGGCCATTTCTCGCCTTTCAGTTCGGGGATATAACGTCCAGTAAATCCGCCCCAGTCACGTTCCCGTAGCAAAGGGGTCTGAACCACCTCTAAATGATGGGGCTCTGCAATAACGTTCGCTGTATCCACCGAACGTTTCAGGTCACTGGCAATGATGGCGGCAAAGTCCTCCAAAGCCATATTGTCCCTCACCTCCTCAGCCTGTCGGATACCATTCTCTGTCAGTTGGCCCTGCGTTTGTCCTTGCATAATCTGGTTGACATTATCAACCGTTTCTCCGTGTCTGACTAAGTATAATGTGGTCATATTTGCATATTTTTGCTGCAAAAATAGCAATTTATTTGCGAATATCACGTTATTTTACTAAATTTGCACCATTAAACTTGAAAACTTTAACGATATGAAGATACTACAGAGTTCGGTTTTCCGCTCCATTTGTGCCATTGCTATCGGTATTATGCTTATCAAGTACCCTGATAATACCGTCACGTGGATTACCATTGCCATTGGTGTGTTATTCCTGCTTTCTGGTATTATCTCGATGGTGATATATTATCACACTTTGCGCCAGTATTCCAAACAGGAGTCATTGTCAGGTGGTACCTACATCACTGATGCAGAAGGGCAGCGTATAGCCATATCCAAGCCAACTTTTCCCATCGTGGGTGTTGGAAGTGCTATTCTCGGACTGTTATTGGCACTGACACCAAATGTTTTTGTCAAAGGTCTGATGTATATCATCGGCGGCATTCTCGTGCTTGGAGCCATCAACCAATTCATGAATCTACTCAATGCCCGTCATTTCGGCAAAGTGGGCTTCGGCTACTGGATACTCCCATGCATCATCCTGCTCACAGGACTCTATGTCATCATCCGTCCGATGGATCCTCCTGCTATAGCGATGCTCATCCTCGGTTGGTGTACGTTGCTCTACGGTGTCACAGAACTCATCAATGCTATCAAGATTCATAATGAGAAGCGCAAATTCACAAAGGCTCAGGAAATTCCTGTCGCCGAAGAAGTGAAAGAGGAGTTAAGTATCCCTGAAGTGCCTGCAGAAGAGATTCAGTCTGAAGAATAAGGGTTGAGGCAACTGCCTCAACCCCCATGTTTCATTTCCTCCTTTACCTCTTCCGAAAAACCTTGTATATACGATCGGAGGATATCGATACCACGTTTATTGTCTGCCCCCCAAGGAATAATCATGTCCGCAAACTTCTTCGTGGGCTCAATGAACTGCTCATGCATGGGCTTCACATCGTTCTCATAATGACTGAGTACCATCTCAACCGTGCGTCCGCGTTCCACTACATCACGACGAATGTTTCGTATCAGACGTACGTCACTGTCGGTATCCACAAAAATCTTCAAGTCCATCATATCACGCATTTTCTTATGGTGCAGCGTCATAATACCCTCCAGAATGATCACAGGCTTCGGCTCTACATGGACGGTCTCGGGCAAACGATTTGAGAGTACATACGAATAAGTAGGCTGCTCGATAGCCTCACCATTCTTCAACTTCTTGATTTGTTCCGTCAGCAGTTTCCAGTCGAAGGCATCAGGGTGGTCGAAGTTAATCTGCTTCCGTTCCTCTGGTGTCAGATCCGTCGTATCATTATAGTAGGAATCCAACGGGATAACGGCAGCACAATGTGGTGGCAACGCCTTGGCAATACGCTTTACGACGGTGGTCTTGCCAGAACCGGATCCGCCAGCGATTCCGATGATAATCATTATTTCTGTGCTTTAATAAGGTAGACAATAGTAGGCAGATGGTCGCTATAACCGTCGAGCCATTCGCCACTGCCATGCGTGCGCAGGGGATAGCCCTTGTATTTTCCATCTTTCTGAAACAGATAGTCACGACGGAATATCTGGTGGGAGAAGAGTTTCAGAGAGGAATAATCCTTCTTGTCGCGGTCTAGCAACGAAGGAGAGAGAATAATCTGGTCGAAGAGGTTCCAGGCACTATTATACATCAGCGTACCCGTGCCTGAGGCCAGCACATCCCACCAGGGATTATACAGGTCGCTATCACCCACATCCTTGATTTTACGCTTGGCTCCAAGACACTTCGCCATCGAGATATCCTGAGGATCGTCGTTCATATCACCCATAATTAACAGTTTCACATTAGGATCCTCGGCAATCAGCGAGTCTTTCACCGCCTTCAACTGCAAACCGCCTTCTTCCCGATAGAAGGAGGGGGCACCACGCGAGGGCAAATGATTCACAATAATGGTCACATGTTCATCAGCCATTGAACCACTTACCACGAGGAAACCACGGGTGGCCTTGAGGGAGTCCTGTGGTAATCTATATATATAAGGTATAAGTTTCACATTGCGAACAGAGAACAAGGTCGGATTGTATAACAGCGCACAATCCACACCACGCTGATCGGGTCCCTCTACATGCGCAAATTGGAAGTTCTTATCCTTCAATGGTTCCTGATTACAGAGGTCTTCCAGACACTTGGCATTCTCCACCTCAGCCAAACCAATGGCGGCACAGCCGATCTTCGGCAGTTTGTCCGTCCCCATCTCTGAGAGCACACGTGCCATATTGCGCAATTTATGGGTGTATTTCATACCTGTCCATTTATTGGTACCCTCAGGCAGATATTCATAATCATTCTTGCCTGCATCATGACAGGTATCAAACAAATTCTCCAGATTATAGAATCCGATGGCATAGACGGAGAATGTTTTCTGCTGCGCCAGGATAGGATTGATACCCATAAACAGGAGCATTGTTAGCAGCATTAAACCAGACTTTTTCATATAAAATATGTTTTATTGGTGCAAAGATACTATTTTTTTTCGAAACTATTTGCAAAATTCAAAAAAACTTCGTACCTTTGCAGCCGCTTTATGCGCAAATAGTATTAAACATTAATATTTTAACTCAAAATGAAAAAAGGAATTCATCCAGAAAACTATCGCCCCGTCGTGTTCAAGGACATGTCCAACGGCGATATGTTCCT
>CAJODF010000024.1 GCA_905233555.1 uncultured Prevotella sp.
CAGCACTCATGCGAGCAACTATTATATAACGTAGAACTCTGATTGGATGGTATACTTTTCGATTATTATGGTGGTATACTTTTCAATTATTATCTACAAACAACAAGGAGTTGCTTTTGAAGGTGATGCCTCGCCTTGGACTCGATGAGCAGGAATTGCGCAGCATCGTGGAGTCGGCCTGCAAGGAAACGCCCAAAGGGATATCAAAGGTGATGCTTGAGATTATCTCTCAAGGAGACAGGGAGACAAGGAGACAGGGAGTTCAGGACGATACCATTAACTCTCAACTCGACTCCTGGGGAGAAGAAATTGAGGTATTGAGTGAGGATTTCCCGCTGCTGAAGGATATCTGTAAGGGGTTGAAGCGTAACCAATATCCGGCGGCGATGTTCGTAGGCGGTGGGCTGCTGATGACGCTGATGACGAGGTGTACTTACAGGTTCTATCATCGTCCAGAAGAGTTGCGCAGGCTGAATAATTCGACGCTGATCATTGGCGATCCTGCCAGTGGAAAGTCATTCGCTACAAGGCTCTTTAAGTTGCTCGCGGCGCCCATCGTGGCTGCCGATAAGATTGGCAAGGAGGCTATCAACGCCTATCGCGAACAGATGCGCACCAAGGGGGCCAACAAGGAGAAGCCCAAGAAGCCGAAGGTGGTGGTTCGCATCCACCCAGCACGTACTTCGAATGCGCAGTTTATTCAGGACATGGTGAACGCCATTGAGGAGGTGGATGGTGAGCCGATGCAGTTGCACATGCTGACGTTTGATACTGAGTTGGACAACACGCTCTCGCTGCAGAAGGGTGGGGCGTACATCGACAAGCAGGCGCTGCAATTGAAGGCGTTCCACAACGAGGAGGACGGTCAGGCTTACTCGAATGTCGATAGTGTGTTCCAGGAGTTCTACGTGATTTGGAATTTCATCTACACAGGCACGCCTATCGCGCTGAAAAAGATGGTGAACGAGCATAATTTTGGATCTGGTCTTGCTACACGCCTGACTTGTATTCCTCTGCCTGCCACCAATTTCGAGATGATGAGTCGCGAGAGTCTTGTGGATTTCGACAGCGACAATCGCTTGAAGGAGTGGGCAGAGAAACTCGACAGGATGAAAGGCGAACTGAGCGTGCAGAAGATCGTGGATGAACTTTACGACTGGACAGAGCGCCGCATGGAGGACGCTAAGGAGAATGATTCGAAGGCCGATGAGATGCTACTGAAGCGCTGCGCCTATCACGGCCTGAACTTTGCCGCTCCGTTTATTGTGATGCGCCACTGGGATCAGATGCACCAAGATGGTCAGTACTGGTGTGGCGAGTTTGAGACGGACGAGGTGGATTGGCGATTGGCTGAGTTGATTGCGAACATCCAGTTTGCTTGTCAGCGTCACTATTTTGGCGCCATGGCGGAGGCTTATTTCGACAACAAGTTGAAGGATGCCTCTGTGAACATCCAGCGCAAGCAGAAGACCCTTGAGGCTTTCGAGCGTCTGCCTGATGAGTTCACCATCGAGGATGTGATTCGCTGCTTCAATCTGGGTAGTTCGGCCTCTGCCCGTAAGAAGGTGACGCGCCTGTATCGCGACCACTTGATTAAGAAGGTGCGCGAAGAGAAGGGCAGTGAGAAGGCTCTGTTCCACAAGACTGGCACCATCATGCTATAACCATCAATCCCTGATGCCGCGGCAGCGCGGCAGCGCGGCGGCGCGGCATTAGGTTTTAAAAGAAAACCCCTGTAAGTGCGGCTTACAGGGGCTTGTCTTTTTATGGGCTAAGATAAACTTAGTTAGCAGGCTGTGCAGGTGCTTCTGCGGCAGGAGCCTCTGCGGCAGGAGCCTCTGCGGCAGGTGCCTCGGCTGCGGGTGCGGCTGCATCCTTCTGCTGACTGGCACCGAAGCCAGGCAGGTTGTTAGGATTGGTGGCGGGCACTTCGATGTTCTCCATCACAGAGCCTGTACCAGCACTCTGGGGAGCAACATAGGCGCAGAACACGCTGATGATGACCATAGCGGCTGCGAGGCCCCATGTGGTCTTCTCGATGAAGTCGGTGGTCTTGCGGACACCGCCAATCTGGTTGTAGCCAGAGAACTGAGAGGCGAGACCGCCACCCTTTGACTCCTGAATGAGCACGATGCCGATCATGAGCAGTGCTGCAATCACCATGATAATTACTAATAATGTGTACATTTTTTTTACTTTTTATTTTTACTATTGTTTATAATCAACTTTTCCAAAAAACGGATTTGGTCTGCAAAGTAAGCATTTTTTTTCGGATAAACCAAAGATAATCGCCGAATAATTTCAAGTGCTTTCGAATATCTGCCCTGTTAAATTCGGGCCAAAGTTTCAGTAAAATACCCCTCGTCGGATGCATTTTCATCGTTTTCGGTGGTCTCGGGGAGTTGGGGGGTGTATTGGGGCTCCTCGCTGAGTATGATGCGTCCTTTGTCAGAATTTATGAATGAATCGATGAGGCTTTGACCCTTCATTTCCGGCACGTTGTTGTCTTGCTCGTATCCGCCTTCGGTCTCCATCAGATAGGCCACGTAATCGACGGCAGCATCGGCGGGCGTGGGCTTGCGCTTCTTCTTTTTCTCGTTCTTGTTTTCGCCCTCCTGAGGCATGGATTCGAGGAAGTTGTCGATGAGCGAGAGGGTGCGGTTGCCCGACTCCTGGCTCTTGGCGCCTGACTCCACTTTCCGCAACTGGTAGTGGGCGGCCTCGATCATCTGGAAGAGCACGCGGCGGTCAGTGATATAGATGGCGGCACGGCGCAATTCCTCGTCGAAGGTGGGGTCGTGGAGCAGATAGAGGTTCTGGAGCATCAGCAGACGGGCGGTCTGGTAATAGGGGTACAATGCCAGCAGCGAGCGCAACTCGTAGAGAGTGTCGCGGTCTAAGTGCTCGGGGTGGTGTATCAGTTCTATGACGTCCATGTTTACCAGTCTGCTACGGCTTTGTTGAATATCTGTTCTACGATGTCTTTCACCATCTGTGTGACCAGTTCTTCCTGAACGGAGTTGAGCGACAGTTTAGTGTCGTACGACTGTTGTGCCGAGAACGACTGCTCGAAGTCCTGATCGTGGTTCTTATTGTTGGTGAAGCGCACGTTGACGGTCATGGAGAGTTCTGTCTGTGCAGAGTATCCTTCGGCTGTCACCGATTTGTTGCGCTGCTCGTATTTGGTGATTTCGCCTTCTATCTTCAGGTCGCCGTTACGTTTCACCTGAGAGAGTTTGGTGTGGTCGGCGAACTGGTTTTTCAACTCGTTGTTGAAGATAGGTCCCATGGGGCCCCATACATAACTGGCGCGGATGGGGAACTCGGCGATCTGGATGGTTTTCACCTTCGAATAGTCGATGCTGGCTCCGTTGAACTTGTAACTGACGGAGCAGGATAAAAGTAAAAAAGTAAAAAGGTAAAGAGGTAAAACATTGCGCAGGCGTTTGCCAGCACAAAGCAGTTTGATGCTATTGAAAATCCTTCTTTTCATTTCTTTACTTTTCACTTCTCACTACTCTAACCCGTATTGTTTGAGTCGTCTGTAGAGGGTGCGGTCGCTGATGCCCAGTTCCTGGGCGGCTTTCTTGCGGTTGCCCTTGTTGCGTTCGAGGGCTTTTTCCAACATCTGCTTGCCGAGATCGTTGAGATTGAGGTTCTCAGGCTCTTTCTCAGGCTCGACGTATTCCTCGGCCTCTGCGTCTTCGAGGGCAGGCGAGATGGGCTGTATGGGTGCGATGGGGGCAATCTGCGTGGTGGGCAGGGTGTCGGCAGGCATGTGCTTGCTGCCGCTCTGCACCTCCTCGATCTGCTTTTTCAGGGCACCCATCTCGCGGCGCATGTCGTTGACGTTGCCGCGCAGTTCGAAGAGTATCTTGTAGAGTATCTCGCGCTCGTTCTCGAAGGAGTGGTCGCCTTCCTTGTGGATGGTGGCCAACTGGGTGGTCTCCTGATCCTGCGGGATGAAGCGTGCGAGGATATCGGGGGTGATGGTGCGCTCAGGCGAGAGGATGCTGATCTGCTCAGTGATGTTCTTCAACTGACGCACGTTGCCTGGCCACTTGTAGCGCATGATCATCTGCTTGGCCTGCTCGTCGAGCACCACGCGGTCCATCTTGTATTTCTCGGCCATCTGGAGGGCAAAGAGGCGGAACAGCAGCACGATGTCCTCGCCACGCTCACGGAGGGGCGGCATCTGGATGGGGATGGAGTTCAGACGGTAGTAGAGATCCTCGCGGAAACGACCTTCGCTGATGGCCTGACGGATATTTACATTTGTGGCAGCCACGATGCGCACATCGGTCTTGCGGACTTCTGTGGCACCAACAGGGATATATTCGCCCGTTTCCAATACACGCAGCAGGCGGGCTTGTGTGGCGAGCGGCAGTTCACCCACCTCGTCGAGGAAGAGCGTACCCTTGTTGGCCACGCCGAAATAGCCTGGCGAGTCGTTGATGGCGCCCGTAAACGAGCCCTTCACGTGTCCGAAGAGTTCGGAGTCGATGGTGCCCTCAGGGATGCTGCCGCAGTTGATGGCGAAGTACTTTTCACGTCGGCGCGGCGAGTTGTCGTGGATCACGCGGGGGATGATTTCCTTACCCACACCGCTCTCGCCGATAATGAGCACGGAGAGGTCGGTCGGCGCCACCTGTAATGCGACGTCGAGGGCGTGGTTCAATGCCTCGCAGTTACCCACGATATTGTACCGTTGTTTGATGCTTTGAAGTTCTGATGTCTTCATTTCGGCTGACAAAATTACACATTATTTCCGAATTATCTGCAATTTTGGCAGAAATTAACTTTTTATCAAACTTGATGAGAAGGAGCCCAATTGCCGTCCAAATGAGTTCCCTGATCCTTACCAACAGCGCCACGAAGATGCCTGCCTGGGCCGTCATGCCGAGACCCTCGGTGGACATCAGGAAACCGCCCTCGCGACCTCCTAATTGCAGCGGCATGAAGAAGAGCATGTTGGCAAAGAGGGTGGTGAAGGCGTAGATGAGGATGCACTGGGGGATGGTGATATCAGGCGTGATGACGAGCAGGATGAAATAGATTTCGAGGGTGGATACCAGTCGGCAGGTGAACTCCAGGAGAACAGCGGCCTTGAAGGTGCGCGGGTTCTGGTTGTGGAGGGCTGCTATCTGCTGGTCCACGCTGGCCAGTTTCTCCCTGTTGCGCTCGATGAACGGCTGTGCCCACCGCTTCACAATGGGAAAGTGGCTCAGGATGTTCATGCCCGTCATCGCGATACCCTTCTTATAGCCCTTGAGGAAGAACCAGATGACCAGCATACAGAAACAGGCGATGATGGGCATCAGGATGCAGGCGAGGGTGGTCATCTCCTGCGTGAGGATATAGAGGAACACGGACAGGAACCAGAACCAGAAATGGCTGAAGATATGGGTCATCACGAAGAGGATGACTGACGAGGAGGCCTTTTGCGTACCGATCTTCGGCGAGAGCATCATGATGCGGTAGGGCTCGCCACCCATCAGTCCGCCAGGCGTGGCGTAGTTCAGGGCGAACGATGAGACGGTGATCTTGTAGAGCCACCAGAAGCCGATGCCGCTCTTCTTGCACAGTCCTTTCTCATTGCCGATGCTGTCGATGATGAGATACCACGATGAGGTGTTGAACATATAGAGGAAGCCCCAGAGCACGAGGACGGCCAGGAACCAGTAGCCGGCATGGGTGATTCCCTCCCAGACTTCAGCGAAGTCGAGTTGCGACACCATGATGATCAGCACGGCCAGACCGAAGATGAAAAAGCCGTTCTGGTATTTCTTCTTCATTCCTGCTCTGTTGTCTTTTCTGTTGTCTTCTTGGAAATGAAACGCACTTTCTCGCCGTCCTCCCGTTTCTCGTGATAGAGTTTAGGCAGGGGGTTCTTTTTGGGGTCGTCGTATGCCTCGCGGTTGCGGAAGATATCGATGGCTGCGTAGATGGCGTGGCGCAGTGAGGCGGGGTCGGCCTCGTCCTTGCCTGCGATGTCGAAGGCTGGCCCGTGGTCGGGTGTGGTGATGACGAAGGGGAAGCCCGTCTTCATCTTCACGCCGAACTCTGTGGCGAGGGTCTTGAAGGGTACGTTGCCCTGATCGTCGTACATAGCCAGGATGCCGTCGAAGCCGTATTGCATCTGCTGTCCGAAGAAGTCGTCGGCAGTGAAGGGGCCGTAGGCCTGGATGCTGTTCTTCTCCAGCGCCTCGATAGCGGGCTTGATAATCTCACTCTCCTCTGTGCCTGGCTGCGGATTGAGTGCCAACACGGCGATACGCGGATTGTTGATGCGGAAGTCGCGCTTCAGCGAGGTGTGGAAGAGGGTGGCCTTCTCGATGATCTTCTCCTGTGAGATGCTCTGGGCTACCTCTTTCAGGGGCAGACGGTTGGTGACGAGGGCGATGCGGATGTCATCGGCAAACATCACGAGCAGGGAACGGTCTTCGCGGTCGGGGGTGTTACTGCTTACCACAGGGGCCTGCACCAGCACGTCGTAGAGACTCTGCTTCAGGTCTTCCTTGGCGCGTTGCAGGGCTTTCTGGGCGGCTCCTGCCGACTCAGGGGTAGGGGTACCGAGTTCCACCTTCACCTCGTCGTCGAAGGTCGCTAACAGGTTGAGTCGTCCGTCGCGGGCATCCTCTGCCTTACTGATGATACTGAACTGGGTATTCAGTTTCATGGCGTTGCGGTGATAGGTGGCCACCTTCGGATTACCATACACAATAGGCGTGCAAAGGTCGAACATCATAGGATCCTCGAATGCCTTTAGGATAATCTCATAGCCGATACCGTTTGTATCGCCGTGCGTGATGGCCACGCGTACTTTTCTTTCTTCCATATCTCTTTTAATTTTTCACTTTTGATGTTTCACATCGAGCCCGCTCACGCTCGACAATGCTCAAATGCGATTTGGCATTGTTCTCGCTTAATCGCGGCCTTCACCTTTTTTCGCTGTTGAGAGGAGGCCGCAGGCGGCGAAGATGTCCTGTCCTCTGCTGGCGCGGATGGTGGTGAACACCCCGTGGGCTGTCAGGTAGTCGCGCAACGTCTCCATCTGCTTCTCGTCGCTCCCAGGCAGGTCAACGCCAGGTATCTCATGGAAACGGATCAGGTTCACGCGACAGTCCAGTCCCTGCAACAGTTTTACGATCTCACGGGCGTGCATCATCGTGTCGTTCAGGCCGTGGAAACAGATATATTCGAACGAGCAGCGGCGCTGGTGACTGAAATCATACTGTCGCAGCAGACCCACGACTTCCTCGATGCTCATCTGTTTCTCGGCTGGCATCAGCATCTGGCGCTGCTCGGGTAGGGGGGAGTGCATCGAGATGGCCACGTGGCACTCGCTCTCGTTGAGATAGCGTCTCAGTTTGTTTCTCACGCCCACACTGCTCACCGTGATGCGCCTGGGGCTCCAGGCATAGCCGTCGGCCGAGGTCAGGATCTCCGTAGCCCTGAGCACCGCATCGAGATTGTCCATCGGCTCGCCCTGACCCATAAATACGATATTCGTCAGTTGTTCACGCTCAGGGAGGGCATAGATCTGGTTCAGGATGTCGGCAGGGGTGAGGTTGCCCTCGAAGCCCTGCTTACCCGTCTGACAGAACAAGCAGTTCATCTTGCAGCCCACCTGACACGAGACGCAGAGCGTGGCGCGATCCTTATCAGGGATATAGACTGTCTCCACAAATCCGCCAGCCTTAACGGGAAAGAGGTACTTGATGGTGCCGTCCTGACTGCGCTGACAGTCGATGGGGGCCATTGCGCCTACCTCGAACTGCTCCTTCAAACGCTCGCGGTTGGCCTTCGAGATGTTCGTCATCTCATCGATGTCGCCGACGTGCTGCTGATAGAGCCATTTCGTGATCTGCGAGGCCGTAAACTGGGGCATGCCGAGTTCCTTCACGGCACTTTTCAGTTCCGTGAGCGTCATACCGATTAAGGGCCTCTTTTCGCTGTCCATCTGACAAATTTACGTAAATCGAGTGCAAAGTTAGTGATTTTTTTTGTTTTTCCCGCGAAAAAGATGTATCTTTGCACATATTTTAATATTAAAGACCCAAAATGAGAGAAAAAATTGACTGCTTTCTGCCTTGCGACGACCCTGAAGTCGCCCGACAGACGATTGCCCAGTTGCGTGACAGTCGAACAGTACAGAATATATTCTTGTTGGTTTCGTCAGAAATACCCCCTGTCGGCGATGCCCGCCAGTTGAAGGTGATGGGTCTGACGAGCAGCAGCACGCTGATGCAGATCGCGGAGAATGCGAAGGCTGACTACATATTGCTGGTGACGAAGCCCACCTGTCTGACAATCGGGCAGGGTGCCCTCTCGCGTATGCTCCGTGTGGCAGGCGATTCGAATGCCGCGATGGTCTATGCCGACCACTATTCATTGGAGGAGGGTCAGTTGCAGCGCCATCCGTCCATCGACTATTTCCCAGGCAGTATCCGCGACGACTTCGATTTCGGATCGTTGTGGCTCGTGAAGACAGACTTGCTCCATACCTTTGCCATGCAGGCGGGTGAGCACGATTACCAGTATGCAGGCCTCTACGCCCTGCGTCTCTTCCTGAGTCGCCAGGGACAGATCTTCCACATCAACGAGTACCTCTATACGGAGGAAGAGACCGATTTGAGGGCCTCTGGCGTCAAACAGTTCGACTACGTGAATCCACGTAACCGTGAGGTGCAGATCGAAATGGAGCATGCCGCAACGGCCCATCTGGCTGCTATCAATGCCAAGATCGATCCAGGCTTCTACCGTCGTCCTGACTTCAACGAACAGGCTTTCGATATCGAGGCTTCGGTGGTCATCCCCGTCTATAACCGTGAGAAGACCATCCTCGATGCCGTCGAGAGTGCTTTGGGACAAAAGGCGAACTTCAAGTTCAATGTCATCGTGGTGGATAACCACTCTACCGACCGCACCACTGAACTCCTCCGAAGTATCCATAATGAGAGTCTGGTGCATATCATCCCTGACCGCAGGGACCTTGGTATCGGCGGCTGCTGGAATGTGGCCATCAACGACGACCGTTGTGGACGCTTTGCCGTACAACTGGACTCCGACGACCTCTATTCCTCGCCCAAGACCCTCCAGCAGATTGTGGAGGCCTTCTATAAGCAGAACGCCGCGATGGTGGTGGGCTCGTACCGCATGTGCGACTTCGAACTCAACACCCTTCCGCCAGGACTCATCGACCATAAGGAATGGACGGATGAGAACGGCCCCAACAATGCCCTGCGCATCAACGGACTCGGCGCGCCGCGTGCCTTCTTCACGCCGTTGCTGCGACAGATTCAGTTCCCCAATACCAGTTATGGTGAGGACTATGCCCTGGGACTGATCTTTTCCCGCCACTACCGCATTGGACGCATCTATACCGAACTCTATCTCTGTCGGCGTTGGGGCGGCAACAGCGACGCAGCCCTCAGTATCGATAAGATCAATGCCAACAACCTCTATAAAGACCGTTTGCGCACGTTGGAGATTCAGGCACGTCAGCAGATGAACCAAGGTAAGCAGGAACTCATCTCCGACTCGCCCCTGCAAAGGTTCTTCAACCGCCAGTTGGAGAAGTGGGAGGCGGCCCGTCAGCGCTATCACGACCTGCGTGGTGCGAAGACCCGTGAACTGGTGGTCGGCTCGTCGAGCATCCAGGTACAGTGGAATCCTGCCCGTATGGTCTCGACAGGTGCCAGCATCGATAAGAAGGCCATCGAGGCCCGTCCCTGTTTCCTCTGCGAGCATAACCGCCCCAAGGAACAGATCAAGAAGGAGGTCGATGGTCAGTACGAACTGTTGGTCAATCCTTTCCCCATCCTGCCGCAACATTTCACCATTCCTGCTGTGAAGCACCAGCCGCAGCGCATCTTGGAGTCGTACGGCGAGATACATAAGTTGCTGGAGGAATATCCTGAGATGATGGTCTTTTATAACGGGCCGCAATGTGGTGCCTCAGCCCCTGACCACGCTCATTTCCAGGCAGGCACGAGTGGGGTGCTGCCGTTGCAGATGTCTTGGCAGCGTCTGTCGCGCAACCTCACATCCGTCGTCAGTCTCAACGAGCACGAAGACCTCTCACTCATCGACGACTATCCCTGTACAGCTCTGCTCATCCGCAGCCGTTCGCAGTATGGCGACGAACAACTCTTCCGTCGGCTCTATGAAGCCCTGCCTGCTGTGGAGCCAGAGCCCATGATGAATATCGTGGCGTGGCGGCATGGCGACGATTTCCTGTCAGTAGTGTTCCCACGCACCAAGCACCGTCCTGATTGTTATTATAAAGAAGGTGCCGAGCAGTATATCATCTCCCCAGGTGCGCTCGATATGGCAGGACTCATTATCACTCCGCGTCAGGAGGACTTTGACCGCCTTACCGCTGAGACTGCTCTGGGCATTCTCGACGAGATCACTCTCAAGGGTGACGCCCTCCAACAAGTGCTCGATACCCTGAAATCAGACAGCGAGGTCAAGAGTTCGATGGCCAATGTTCAAAGTTCAATGAAAAAAGAGCCCAATGTCACCGTTGGCATCGTCAGTGCCGCCAAGATATCGTTCACCCTCAACGCCCCCTATACCGCCAAAGGCGAGACGCTGACAGGCGAACAGGAGGTAGAGTTCTCTGAGGGTGGTATCCTCTGGCGAGGCAACCAGTATCGTGAACTCACCTTTACCCCTCAGGATGACGATGCTTCCTTCTCGCTCCGTGATGTCACCATAGGCGTGAATTTCCACTGGGAGCGCAAGGAGACGCAGGTGTTCTCAGGCACCCTCCGACTGGTGGTCGAGGCGGATAAGATTGTGGCTATCAACGAACTCCCTGTGGAGCGTTACCTTACGAGCGTCATCTCCAGCGAGATGTCGGCTACGGCCTCGAAGGAGTTCCTGAAGGCGCATGCCGTCATCTCCCGTTCGTGGCTTCTCGCACAAATCGAGAAGCGCAAGCAACTCGACAATGGGGCTACGGGTTTCTTCTCGTTCATCAAGAAGGACGATGAACTCATTCGCTGGTACGACCGCGAGGATCATACCATCTTCGATGTCTGTGCCGACGACCATTGTCAGCGTTATCAGGGCATCACGAAACAGTCGAGCCCTGTCGTCGAGGAGGCCATCAGCGAGACGCGTGGTCAGATTCTGGCCTATGGCGATGAGATCTGCGATGCCCGTTTCTCGAAGTGCTGCGGCGGCGAGACGGAGGAGTTCCAGTACTGTTGGGAAGATACGCCGAAGCCTTATCTCGTGTCCTTCCACGACCCCTATTGCGACACCCACGATGCCCATGTCCTCTCGCAGGTGCTCAATGACTACGATCAGGAAACGCCCGACTTCTACCGTTGGACGGTGGCCTATACGCAGGAGGAACTCTCCGAACTTGTCAACCGCAAGTTGAATGCCGACTTCGGCCTGATCACCGACCTCATCCCCTTGGAGCGAGGCAAGAGCGGACGCATCTGGCGTCTGAAGATCGTCGGCACGAAGAAGACCTTCACCATTGGCAAGGAACTCGAGATCCGCCGTACCCTCAGCGAGACGCATCTTTTAAGTTCTGCCTTCGACGTAGAACGGCAAGGTGACCGCTTCATCCTGCACGGCAAGGGCTGGGGCCACGGCGTGGGCCTCTGCCAGATCGGTGCCGCCGTCATGGGCGAGCAGGGCAAGTCCTACGACGAAATCCTCCTCTTCTACTATCGCAACGCCGAAATCAAACGACTCTACGAATAAATAGTAAATTGTAAATAGTAAATTGTCAAATTGTAAATGAAGAAGTCTCCCTGGGCCTGGGTGCCCACCCTTTACTTCGCAGAAGGTCTGCCCTACGTGGCTGTGATGACCATCTCACTCATCATGTACAAGCGTCTTGGCCTGTCGAATGCCGACATCACGCTCTACACCTCCTGGCTCTACCTGCCGTGGGTCATTAAGCCCCTGTGGAGCCCGTTCATCGACATCCTACGCACCAAGCGTTGGTGGATTGTCGCCATGCAGTTACTTATCGGTGCGGCTCTGGGCGGAGTGGCCTTCACCATCCCTGGTCCATACTGGCTGCAGGGTTCGTTGGCCTTTTTCTGGCTGATGGCCTTCTCCAGCGCCACCCACGATATCGCTGCTGACGGCTTCTATATGCTTGGCCTCGAAGAGCACGAGCAGGCCTATTTCGTGGGTATCCGCTCTACGTTCTATCGCATCGCGACGATTGTGGGTCAGGGTCTGCTGGTCATGCTGGCAGGCAATCTCGAGGTCGTCACCCGCAACATCAAGTATTCTTGGAGTCTGATGTTCTACGGCATGGCGGGCCTCTTCATCGCCTTCTGGCTCTGGCATAACTACATCCTGCCGCGTCCGGCTGAGGACAAGGGGATGACGCGCCTCAGTGGCAGTCAGATCATGAGCGAGTTCTGGCAGACGCTGAAGACCTTCTTCCACAAGCCCCAGGTGTGGGCGGGCATCTGCTTCATGCTGTTCTACCGCATGCCAGAGGGACTGCTGGCCAAGGTCAGTGCCCTCTTCCTTATCGATGCCCAGCACAATGGCGGACTAGGTCTTTCACCCGCTGAATACGGACTGGTACAGGGCACGGTGGGCGTCATCGGACTCACCCTCGGTGGTATCCTCGGTGGCATCGTGGCCAGTCGCGATGGTCTGAAGCGCTGGCTCTGGCCGATGGTGATGGCCATCACACTGCCCGACCTCGTCTATGTCTATCTCTCCTACGCCCTTCCTGGGAACTTCCTCATTATCAACGCCTGCGTCTTCATCGAGCAGTTCGGCTACGGCTTCGGCTTCTCGGCCTATATGCTATACCTTATATATTATAGTCAGGGTGAGCACAAGACGGCCCACTACGCCCTCTGCACCGCTTTCATGGCGTTGTCGATGATGATTCCTGGACTGTTTGCAGGTGCCTTGCAGGAGTCGGTGGGCTATCCTGCTTTCTTCCTCATCGTCGTCGCAGCCTGCACCATGACGTATGTCGTCACGGCCTTCCTGAAGATCGACCCAGAATTCGGTAAGAAGAAAGAAGAATAAAGAAATCCCAGCCAATCGGCTGGGATTTATTATATCAGATGCCTGCACCGTCCTGGAAGCCTGCATCGATGGCTTTCGACTGGAGGATTTTCGAATACGGTGGTACGCTATGGGTGAGCCAGATGTTACCGCCGATGACGGAGTCGTGGCCGATGGTGATGCGCCCAAGTATCGAGGCATTGGAATAGACAGTCACGTTGTCCTCGATGATGGGGTGGCGCGGCACGTTGAGCATGTTACCCTCCTCGTCGTATTTGAAACTCTTGGCGCCGAGTGTCACGCCCTGATAGAGCGTCACATGGTTGCCGATGATGGTGGTCTCGCCGATGACGACGCCCGTACCGTGGTCGATAGAGAAGTATTCGCCGATCTGTGCGCCCGGATGGATGTCGATACCTGTCTTGGAGTGCGCCTGTTCAGTGATGATGCGGGGGATGACGGGTACGCCCATCTGGTGCAGACGGTGGGCCGTGCGGTAGTGTACCATCGTGTTCACCACAGGATAGCAGAAGATGACCTCTCCGTAGGTCTGTGCCGCAGGGTCGTTGTCGAACATGGCCTGTATATCGGTATAGAGCATGCGTTTGATCTCAGGCAGCGAGTCGATGAACTCAAGGGCCAGTTGCTCGCCAGTGCAGAGCACATCGTTTTCCTGACAGTCCTCACAGAACTGCAGCCCGCGGGCTATCTGTTGGCGCAGCAGGCGGTAGAGTTCTTCCATTGATACGCCAATCTGGTAAGCGCGCAGTTCCTCGTCGGGCTGGCGCTTGTGGAAGTAGTCGGTGAACACGATGCTCTTGATGAGGCTCACGATGCGCTTCACGTCCTCTACCGACGGCAGTTGCGTTTGCGTGACGGTGGGCATCATCCTGACCTCGTCAACAGAATGCTTTGAGAGTACGCCCACATTGCGGCGCAACGTCTCGTTGATTTTTGTCTGGTCCATCATAACATGTTTGATTTCTGGGGGCAAAAGTACAAAAATAAAACGAAACAGCCAAATATAAACCGAAAAAGATAGAACGTTCTATTTGAGTAGGGGCGACACAAATTAAGTAAAGGTTAAAAATTAGCTGAAAGTCTTGGTACTTTCGGCTAATTTGTTTATCTTTGCACGCAGAAAAAAGATGCTAAAATGGTAATGATATGATTAAAAGAAGTCTGATACTTATTACAACCCTATTGTGCAGCCTCTACACAATGGCCCAGACCGATGGTGTCTGGACCTTCAGCGGCAAGGTCGTCGATGCTAAGTCGCGGAAGGCGCTGCCGCATGTGAGCGTGACGCATCGTAACGTGGGTACGGTGACAAACGAGGAGGGTGAGTTCATCCTGAAACTGAAGGAGGTGCCGGCATCGGTGACGTTCTCGTGTCTGGGCTATAAGTCGCGGCACCTGACAGCGTCGGAATGCAAGACGCTGGAGGCCGAGGGCAAGGCCGTGCAGATGCAGGCCAGTTCGGTGGTGCTCAGTGAGATCGTAGTGAGGGGCATCGACAAGCCGAGGGAACTGGTGGAGCAGGCTATCGAGAAGATTGACGTGAACTACCCTCAGACGCCCAATCTGCTGCGCGGCTTCTACCGTGAGACCACCCAGAAGCGCAACCGCTTCATCAGCGTGGCCGAGGGCGTGGTGGATGTGTATAAGTCGCCTTATTTCAAAATGGACTGGCGCGACGGCGTGTCTATCTTCAAGGGCCGCCGGCTGCTGAGTCAGCGCAAGGGCGACACGCTGGCCGTGAAGTTGCAGGGCGGTCCTGTGCTGCCAGTGGAACTGGATGTGGTGAAGGAGCGTGATATGCTGCTGAACTCGAAGGAACTCGACAATTACCATTTCACCTACAAGGGCGTGAAGCAGACGGGCGACCGGCTGGCATACGTGATTGAGATCAAGCCTGCTTTCGTGGTGGAATATCCGCTTTACAACGGCCTGCTCTACATCGATCAGGAGACGTTGGCCTTCACGAAGATAGAATTGGAGTTGGACATGAGCAACGAGGAGAAGGCCATAAAGTCGATCCTGCGCAAGAAGCCTGTAGGACTGAGGTTCACACCTCGCGAATTGAGCATCAATATCGATTATAAGACAGACGACGGCGTGACGCGCATTAACTATATCCGCAACGTGATCCGTTTCCGCTGCGACTGGAAGCGGAGACTCTTCAAGTCGAACTTCACCGTTATCTCGGAGATGGTGGTGACGGACAGGACGGAAGGCGAGGGCGTGAAGCCTATCAAGGTGCGCGACTCCTTCAACTGCCGCGATAATTTCTACGACAAGGTGATCTACTTCAACGATCCGGACTTCTGGGGTAACGAGAATATCATCGAGCCGACGGAGGACCTGTTGGAAGGCATTGAGAAGATCAAGCAGAAACTTAAATAAAGGTAAGAAGGTAAAAAAGTAAAAAGGTAAAAAAGAAGCCTCGCTCGAATTGGGCGGGGCTTCTTCGTTTTATTTGATGATGTTGGAGATGATCACTGGGATACTGGTCAGCGTTGACGCAGAACTGTTGATGTAGTTGGTACTCTCGTTGTCGTCGATGTAGGCGGCCGCCATCACGAGTTGGGCTTCCATGTCGCCCGTCTTGGTGCTCTTGTAGCCGTAGGAGTAGGTGTTCGACCAGAAATAGACAGATAGGGTGTGGGTCATGCCTTTGTACATGACGGGGAAATCGGCCTTTATGGGGGCTATATAGAACAGCACCTCCGTGTCGTATTTGTAGAAACCCAGGTAACACTTGAGTACGCTCAGGTATTCTGTTTCCATCAAGGCTTTCTTCAGTTCGACGTCGTAGATCTGTGCAGCCACGGCGCTTGCAGGGAAGGGGCTGAGTACCAGCATGGTGTCAGTGCCGACGCTCCAACTGACATCGACAGTGTCGATGGGATTTTGTGCGTCGCGCGTTTCATAGAGCAACTTACCTGTGTATGACCCCCGTACGGCAGCGTAGCACTGGCTGATCTCGGATTCGGAAAGGCCGTTGTTGTCGTTATTGTCATCGTCTTTGAGACACGACGTGAGGCTCAGGGCTGCTATACAGCCGATGGCCAGGAAAATCAATTTCAAGTTCTTCATATCTTTTTATATTTTACCTTTATCTAATAAACAATAGTTCACGATACTTGGGCAGCGTCCACAGACCGTCCTCGACAATCATCTCCAGACAGTCGCACTCGTGACGGATGGCGTCCATCTTGGGACAGACGGTGTCGTGGTAGGCGATGGCGCGCTGGTGGATGTCGGCAATCTGGTTGGCCACGCGGCGAGCCTCCGTCAGTTCCTCCACGAGGCGCTCGATGCGCTCTGTGCGCTCGGCAATCTCCGCGATGAGTTTCATGTTACGGGCGGAGAGGCGTTCGGCCTGTTCAGGAGAGAAGATGTCCTTCATGCCTTGTACGTTCTTGATGAGTTGGCTCTGGTAGTGGGTGGAAACGGGGATGATGTGGTTCATCGACAGGTCGCCCATCGTGCGGGCCTCTATTTGTACGGTCTTGACGTACATCTCCCATTTCACCTCGTTGCGGGCCTCCAGTTCCTTGCGGTTCATGACCTTGGTGTCTTCAAACATCTTGACGCTCGAGTCGTCCAGATAGTGTTCGATGATGACTGGACATGACTTCTCGACGTCGAGTCCGCGCTTGGCGGCCTCCACGACCCACTCGTCGCTGTAGCCGTTGCCGTCGAAGCGGATGGGCTTACAGGTCTTGATGTCCTCGCGGAGCACCTCGATGATGGCGTGGAACTTAGCTGTATGACCAGTGCCTGAGGTGTATTCCGGACGGGTTGAGAACTCCTGTATCTTCTTATCGACGCGCTCCTTGAACGAGGTCAGGGCTTCGGCTGTTGCTGCGTTGAGGGCAATCATCGCCGAGGCGCAGTTGACGCTGGAACCAGGCGCACGGAACTCGAAGCGGTTGCCAGTGAACGCAAAGGGCGACGTGCGGTTGCGGTCAGTATTGTCGATGATGAGGTCTGGAATCTGGGGGATATCAATCTCCATGCCCTTCTTGCCCTTGAGGGTGAAGAGTTCTGTGGCTTCCGATTCCTCAATCTTGTCAAGGAGTTCCGTCAGTTGGGTGCCGAGGAAGGAGGAGATGATGGCTGGGGGCGCCTCGTTGCCACCCAGACGGTGGGCGTTTGTGGCGCTCATGATCGAGGCCTTCAACAGTCCGTTGTGCTTATAGACGGCCATCAGGGTCTCGACGATGAAAGTAACGAAACGGAGCGTCTCGTTGGCCGTGGCCTCTGGGTTTGAGGCTTCCGACTTGCCAGGGGCATGCAGGAGCACGCCTGTATCGGTGGAGAGACTCCAGTTGTTGTGCTTGCCTGAGCCGTTGATGCCGTCGAAAGGTTTTTCGTGGAGCAATACGCGGAAACCGTGGTTACGTGCCACACGCTTCATGAGCGACATGAGCAGCATGTTATGATCGACGGCGAGGTTACACTCCTCGAAGATGGGCGCGAGTTCGAACTGGTTGGGGGCCACCTCGTTGTGACGAGTCTTGCAGGGAATGGCAAGTTCCAGCGCCTGAATCTCCAGATCCTTCATAAAGGCCTGTACGCGATCAGGGATGGTGCCGAAGTAGTGGTCGTCCATCTGCTGGTTCTTGGCGCTCTCGTGGCCCATCAGCGTGCGCCCTGTCAGCATCAGGTCAGGACGGGCGGAATAGAGACCCTCATCGACGAGGAAATACTCCTGTTCCCAGCCGAGGTTCACATGCACCTTATGCACATCGTTGTAAAAATACCGGCAGACATCTGTTGCGGCCTTATCGACGGCATGGAGGGCCCGCAGCAGCGGTGCCTTGTAGTCGAGTGCCTCACCAGTATAGGCGATGAAGATGGTGGGGATACACAAGGTATCATCGATGATAAAGACGGGCGATGTGGGGTCCCAGGCGGAATAGCCGCGGGCCTCGAAGGTGTTGCGGATGCCGCCGTTGGGGAACGAGGAGGCATCGGGTTCCTGCTGGACGAGCAGTTTGCCGCTGAAGTTCTCCACCATACCACCCTTGCCGTCGTGCTCCACGAAGGCGTCGTGTTTCTCAGCCGTTCCCTCGGTGAGGGGCTGGAACCAGTGGGTATAGTGGGTGGCGCCCATCTCCTGGGCCCACTGTTTCATGCCTGCTGCTACGGCATCGGCAATTGAACGGTCGAGGCGGGCCCCGTTGTCGATCACGTCGATGAGTTTGGCATAGATGTCGGCAGGCAGGTACTTATACATCTTCTGACGATTGAACACGTACTTGCCGAAGTACTCGGAGGGTCGCTCTGAGGGGGCGTTGACCTCAAGGGCCTTTTTCTTGAAGGCCTCCTCAACAACCTGAAATCTTAGATTACTCATATAACAGATAATATTTCACCTTTTCAATATTTCACCTTTTCACCTTTAGAATGCGATGACACCGACGCCTATGAGGAAGGTGGCCTTCTGTAGGTAGGGGTTGGTGTGTAACTCGGCGTAAATGGGCAGTTTTAGGCTTTTAAACTGCAAGTTCTTTGTGGCGCGGATCGTGGCCATGTTGCAGGCGAAGCCCTCGGCGTAGAAATAGTGACGATCCAAGACGGTGACAGGGCCGAAGATGCCTTCTTCGACACGGGCTGTCGCATAGCCAGCACTCTCCATTGGCGTGATGCCGACACGGGCATCCCAGTCGAGACCGGCTGCACGGAAGGGAACGGAGAGTTCCACGTAGGTGGAGTAGGCACGGTCGCCGTTGATCTTGTAGTCGTTGCCCCAGAACATGGTGTGAGCCTGAAGCGAGAAATATTTGCCAGTATAGCCGAGGTTGGCCTCGAACTGGTGGGCCGTCTCCTTGTCCTTATAGAAGAAATAACGATCCTCAGGATCTACGCCAGTGAACCAATAGTCGGTGATGCCGATGTTGAAGCCCTTGTACTCATAGCCGAGCGTGAGGTCAAACTCCTGTGGGTCGTCCTTGTCGAAGCCGGCATTGCCGAAAGCGGAGAGGGAGAGTCCCTTCCAGGAGATGCCAGCCTCTGGCTGGATGCTGATGCCGCCCAAGTCGGTACCACGCCACATATAATGGCTGACGAGGTCGGCCTGGACATAGGCCTTGAACTCACTCTCCTCAACTAACTCAACCACCCATTCTACCTCGGGTGCTTCTTGTTCCTCCTGTGCCAGAGTTGCTGTTGGCAACAGGGTCATGGCCATCAGGGCCAGGGAAATGATCTTTTTCATATCTGATGTTTTTTGTTTAATCGATGAATCTGCGTGTCAGGTCGGTATAGTCGTCGATGCGACGATCACGGAGGAAGGGCCACCAGCGGCGCACCTGCTCGGAGTGGTCGAGGTCGATCTCGACGATGATGCTCTCTTCCTCGTCGGTAGAGGCTTCGTATAGGAGTTCGCCTTGGGGACCTGCCACGAAGGAAGTGCCCCAGAATTGGATGCCGTTGGTCTGACCTGAGGGATCAGGCTCGTGACCCACACGGTTGACAGTGACGACAGGTAGGCCGTTGGCGACGGCATGGCCGCGCTGTACTGTTTGCCAGGCCATACGCTGGCGCTGCTGTTCCTCTGGCGTGTCGCTCGACTCGTAGCCGATGGCAGTGGGGTAGATGAGTAGGTCTGCGCCCTGCAGGGCCATCAGACGGGCTGCCTCAGGGTACCACTGATCCCAACAGACCATCACACCAAGACGGCCCACCGATGTCTCGATGGGGTGGAAACCCAGATCGCCTGGGGTGAAGTAGAACTTCTCGTAGTAGGCAGGGTCGTCAGGGATGTGCATCTTACGATAGATGCCTGCGATGCTGCCGTCCTTCTCCAGTACGACGGCCGTATTGTGGTAGAGCCCAGGGGCCCGCTTCTCGAAGAGCGAGGTGACGATGACCACGCCGAACTGCTTGGCGAGTTCGCCGAAGACTTTCGTAGAGGGGCCAGGTATCGGTTCTGCGAGGTTGAAGTGATCCACGCTCTCCACCTGACAGAAGTAGAGCGAGTTGTGCAGTTCCTGGAGCACGATGAGTTGTGCGCCCCGTTTGGCGAGGTCGCTGATACCCTCACACAGGCGGAGGATGTTGTCTTTGGTGTCAGCAGTATTGTGCTGCTGCAAAAAACCTATCTTTAGTTCTTTCATCACTATTCACTTTTCACTATTCACTTTTCACTTCTTGGATATTGCATGGTACAACAGTGGAGCGAGCCGTGCTGGCGGATGACAGGGCGGCAGTCGATGCCGATGATGTCACGCCCAGGGAAGGCCTCGCCGATGGTGCACAGAGCCTCGTCGTCGAGGTCGGACTGTCCGTAGGTGGGACAGAGCACGGCACCGTTGATGACGAGGAAGTTGGCATAGGTGGCTGGGAGCCTGTCGACGTCCTCATAGATGGGGCGGGGTAGAGGCAGTTTCTTGAGCCGATAGGGTCTGCCGTCGAGGGTGCGGAAGGTCGTGAGTTGTGCTTCCATCCGCCTGAGGTCTTCGTATTGCTCGTCCTCAGGGTCGTCGCAGCCCACATATAAGATGGTGTCGTCAGGACAGATGCGCACAAGGGTATCTATATGCCCGTCGGTATCGTCGCCTGTCAGATGACCATAGTCTATCCAGAGAATGCGCTCGGCACAGAGGTCGTGCTTCAGGCGCTCCTCTATCTGCGCTTTGGTCAGGGGCTGGTTCCTATGAGGCGCCAGCAGACAAGACGACGTCGTAAAGACCGTGCCTTTGCCGTCGCTCTCGATGGAGCCGCCTTCGAGCACGAAGTCGAGACAATCGACGTATTCGCCTGTGATCTCGCCCAGGTCGTAGAGCCGGCGGTTGATGGCGTTGTCGAGTCCGGCAGGGAACTTCTCGCCCCAGCCGTTGAAGCAATAGTCCAACAGACGACGGTGCCCCTGGTCATCGACCAACGAGATGAAACCGTGGTCACGGGCCCAGGTGTCGTTGGTGTCGCAGACGATGCGCAGCATATCGTAGGCAGCATCCTCTGGCGCCACAACCATCAGTCGTTCGCGCTCGGCTATCTCACGGGCCATCTGATGATAGACCGCCGTGATCTCATCGAGCATTGGGGTCCAATCGGTCCTGGCGTGCGGCCAAGTCAACTGCACACCCTCCTGCGGCTCCCATTCAGCAGGCAACCGCCAGTGATTTAGACTCATTTTCTTGTCTATCATCATAATTTTGGCGCAAAGGTACAAAATAATTCATAATTCATAATTCATAATTCATAATTATTTTGTATTTTTGCACAAAGATTTTGATATTGAACGATGTTAGAGGTTAAGGACGCAACGATAGTCATTGGCGAAAAGACGCTGGCACAGGGACTTTCCTTCACGGCGAGGGATGGTCAGTTGACCTGTATCACAGGGTCGGAAGGCTCTGGCATGACCACGCTCATCCGCACGCTGATGGGCTTCCTGCCCGTCAAGGAGGGCTTTGTAAGCGTCGATGGCGAACTGCTGACGGTTCGCTCCGCCCATGCGTTCCGTACGATGATGGTCTATTTGCCGCAACAGATGCAGTTGCTCAGGCACCAGTTGATGCCGCCTGAGGCGCCTGTATGTGAGCCTGATGAACAGACCGTCTGGAGCCCCTTGCTCCCTGTGATGGAAGAGGGGACAGAGGACCTGACACCTCTTTCTGCCGACGAAATCTTCCGTCTGGCCGCAGAGACGCTGCAGCAGGCGACGGACAAGCCCATCGTCATTGCCGACGAGCCTGCGGCCCATCTGACGTTCGAACTGACGCAGCGCATGCTTGAACTCCTGCGCCAGCAGGCCGAGGCAGGCAAGACGGTACTGATAGCTAGTCGGAAGGCGGAGGTCATCGTCAATGCCGATCAGATAATTGACTTAGACAGACTTTAAGATATGGATAAGGGGTTGATTTTACATACGATTCTTGGGTTGCTCTTGCTACTGATTCCTGCAGGGGCACTATATGTGTTGGAGCGGAAGATGCTCCAGTCGTTTGCGGTGTCTGTGGCCCGCATGGTGGTGCAACTGCTGGTACTTTGTATGTTGGTGTGGGCACTGATCCGTGTCGATAGTCCCTGGTTGCTCATTGTATGGTTAGTGGCGATGGCAGTCTATGCGGGCTGGATCGTCCTGAAACGCTGTAAACTGAACATCGCCAAACTGTTGCCTGCCGTCAGTGTGGGCTTGTTCGTCGGCACTGCCTTTACAGGTCTGTGGATCCTGGCTTTGGCTCTCCCAGTACGCGTCTTTGATGCCCGTTGGTTTGTGCCTGTCATGGCGCTGCTGATGGGTCATACGATGGTGATGACCATCCGAGGACTCAATACCTACGTCACAGCCCTGAAGACCGATGAACAGCAATATGAGTTCCTGCGAGGCAACGGACAGCCCCATTTCAAAGCCCTGCAGCCCTTCCTGCGCCGTAGTCTGTTGGCAGTCGTCTCACCTACCGTCGCCAACCTCTCCGTGCTCTGTCTGACCGCTATGCCGCTGTTGTTGGGTGGTCTCTTCCTTGGGGGCATGACACCTGTGAATGCCTTCGTCCTGATGCTCCACATGACTGTTGGCTGCATCGCTGCATCCGTTCTCTCCCTCGCCATCACCCTCTTCCTTGCCGACAGATCACTATTCGACAAGTTTGGCAAACTGTGCTTCATGTTGACGCTGATGGCGCTGGTGGTGTCGTGTAAGGGCAACAAGGCTGGAGCGCCTGCTGAGGCCGTATCCGACGCCCAGGAGACCAACAGTTTCTATCAGCCGAAGGTGGAGACGCCAGCCGCAGGGAAGAAGGTCGTGATGTACGAGATGCCGGCACCGTTGAAGGACCGTCCAGAACAGATTCTGAAGCGTCAGGGCTACACCACTTCGTATAATGAGCAGACGAAGAATCCGAACTGGGTGGCTTGGCATCTGACGAAGTCGCACACCTATGGCTCCAACCAGCGTGATCAGGAGGTCTTTACGGAGGATGAAAGCGTGAAAGCCCCTCGTGCGACGGACAGGGACTATTACACTTCCCGTTACGACCGAGGGCACATGTGTCCTGCTGGCGACAACAAGTGGGACAAGAAGGCGATGGAACAGTCTTTCCTCTTTACGAACATCTGTCCGCAGAACCATGGACTGAACAAATACGAGTGGAACGATTTGGAAATCCTCTGTCGTGACTGGGCTCGCGAATACGGTGCCATCGACATTGTCTGTGGACCTATTTACTACCAGAAGGGCGAACAGAAGACTATCGGCAGGAACAAGGTTTGGGTGCCTGATGCCTTCTTCAAGGTGGTGCTATGCCGACAGGGCAGTCCGAAGGCCATCGGCTTCATCTATCGCAACGAAGGCGTGAAGCAGCGCATGGAGGAGGCCGTCTGTACCGTCGATGAGATAGAGCAGTTGATGGGGATGGACTTTTTCCCAGCCCTCGACGACAAGACGGAGGATAGGATAGAGGCAAAAGCCAGTCTGTCAGAGTGGTAGTGCCCAAAGAGGAGTGTTAAAAACGCTTAATAAATGATGGAGCCGGGCCATTGTCTCGGCTTTTATTTGTAATTTTGCAGCGTGAAAATAAAAGAAGTGCTGAACGCCCTTGAACGTTTCGCGCCTCTGCCCTTGCAGGAAAGTTGGGACAATGCTGGCTTGCAGGTTGGATTGACAGAGACGGAGGTTTCAGGGGCATTATTGTGTCTGGACGTCAACGAAAAGATGGTTGACGAGGCCATACAAAAAGGCTGCAATCTGATTGTCAGTCACCATCCGCTGTTGTTCCGTGGACTGAAGACCATCAGCGACCTGACCGATGTGCAGCGTACGGTGATGAAGGCCATCGTGAACGGCATCTGCGTCGTCTCTATGCACACCAATATGGACAATGCGAAGGGTGGTGTGAATTTTAAGATCGCCGAGAAACTGGGCCTGTGCGACGTGCAGTTCTTCGCTTCGAAGAGCGTGGACGGCATCGAGGCGGGGAGTGGTGTCATCGGCACGCTTGCATCGCCGATGGCTTCAGACGACTTCGTGATCGCCGTGAAGAAAGCCTTCGACGTGGAGTGCGCCATGTGCAATGAACTGTTGCGCCATCCGATACAGAAGGTAGCCATCTGTGGTGGGGCAGGGGACTTCCTGCTCGACGAGGCCCTGAAGGCCGGCGCCGATGCGTTTATCACGGGCGAGATGCACTATCACCAGTATTTCGGCTACGAACAGCGCATACAGATTTGTGTCATCGGCCACTACCAGAGTGAGCAGTTCACCAGCGAGGTCTTCCGTGAGATCATCGAGCGCGACTGTCCTGGTGTCAAGACCTTCCTCGCCGAAACCAGCACGAATCCCATCCTGTATTTGTAAAATATCAAAATTGTAAAATATCAAAATAGTAAAATAAATTGTAAATTGGACTCGCTTTAGCGCTTTTACAAAGCGTAGCGACTAAAAGAAATTGGAATTATGGCAAAAAAAGATCCTACAGATTTGTCAGTTGAAGAGAAACTGAAGACCCTCTATCAACTGCAGACAGCGCTCTCATCCATCGACGAGAAGCGCGCATTGAGAGGCGAACTGCCTCTGGAGGTTCAGGACCTGGAAGACGAGATCGAAGGTCTGACCACCCGTGTGGAGAAAATCCAGAACGAAATCAACGAGTTCGAGCGTGCAATTGTGCAGAAGAAAGGCGAGATTGCCAATGCCGAGCAGAGTGTGAGCCGTTATAAGGAGCAACTCAACGAGGTGAAGAACAACCGTGAGTACGACACCCTGTCGAAGGAGATCGAGTTCCAGACCCTGGAGATTGAACTCTGTAACAAGAAGATCCGTGAGGCCAACAACCGCATCGCTGAGAAGAAAGAGGAACTAACTGCCAATCAGGAAGTTATCAAGGAGCGTGAGGGCGACTTGGAAGTGAAGAAGAGCGAACTCGACGAGATCATGGAAGAGACCCGTGCCGAGGAGGATAAACTGAAGGAGAAGGTGAAGGATCTGGAGTCGAAGATCGAGACCCGTCTGCTCACCTCTTTCAAGCGCATCCGCAAGAACGCCCGCAATGGTCTAGGTATCGTCTATGTGCAGCGTGATGCCTGTGGCGGCTGCTTCAACAAGATTCCGCCCCAGCGTCAACTCGACATCAAGATGCACAAGAAGATCATCGTCTGCGAGTACTGCGGTCGTATCATGATCGACCCTGAACTGGCTGGCGTGAAACTCGACAAGATGGGTGTTGAGCAGCCCAAGAAGACGCGCAAGCGTGCCATCCGCAAGACGGCTTCGTCGAAGAAGACAGAGGACGCCAGCGACATGGAATAATCAAAGATTTTCGTAGTCAGGAATATCCTGAAAGAATAAATATTTTTGATTGTCGTAGTCCATCTTGCAGCAATAGTGCTGTAGCCCGTTGCTGACAATCAGATAATCCACTCGCAGCAGAAGATTGTAGGCCGAAATCTGGTCGAAGGTCTTCTGCTGTAATTGTATGCTGGGGGCCTTGTATTCGATGATCATCTGCGGCTGTGCCACCTTATTATATAAGATAGAATCGCAGCGCAACCGCTTGTCGCCTGCCTGCAGTTCTATCTCGTTGCCAAGGAGTCCCTTGGGGTAGCCTTTGTGCTCCACCAGATAGTGTACGAAATGCTGACGGACCCACTCTTCGGGTGTCAAAGCCACGTATTTACGGCGCAAAAAGTCGAAAATCATACGCTTTCCGTCCTTCTCCGTGATTTTTATTTCGTATTGTGGTAGGTTTAATCGAAACATTTTTGTAACTTTGCAAGCGCAAAAGTACAAATAATAATCGAGAAAACTGCATGGCAGAGGCAAAAAATGTCAGTTTTGACAGTTTTATGGGCGATCTGAAGGAGCGGAAATTCCTTCCGGTCTATTATCTGATGGGCGATGAACCGTACTACATCGACCAGATTTCCGACTATATCGCCGAGCATGTGCTGCAGCCAGAAGAGCGTGATTTCAACCAGACCATCCTCTTCGGCAGCGACGTGAATGCCTCACAGATAGCCGACGCCGCCCGTCGCTACCCCATGATGTCCGAATACCAGGTGGTCATCGTCAAGGAGGCGCAGAACATCAAGAATACGGAGGCTCTGGAGAAGTATTTCAAGGCGCCAATGGCCTCCACCATCCTCGTGATGTGCCATAAAAACGGCACTATCGACGGTAGAAAACGTGAATATGTGAAGGCCATCCAGGCCGCTGGCGTGCTTTTTGAGAGCAAAAAACTGCGCGACAGAGACCTTCCACCCTTCATTGAGGCCTATCTGAAGCTGAAAAACGTCAGTATCGACCCCAAATCCACGCAGATTATAGCGGATTCTATCGGCTCAGACCTCAGCCGACTGACCAGTGAACTCGATAAAGTCTGTCTTTCCCTTCCTGAGAACGATAAAAAGGTGACGCCACAGGTGGTTGAGGAGCAAATTGGCGTTAGCAAGGACTTCAATAGTTTTGAACTTCGAGATGCCATTGTGAACCGCAATGTATTCAAGGCAAACCAGATAGTAAAATATTTTGACGATAATCCAAAGGCAGGCAGCATCTATTCGTTTCTCCCAATGCTCTTTAATTACTTCCAGAATCTCATGATTGCCTATTATGCGCCAAATAATAAGAGCCAGGAGAGGGTAGCGGAGTGGTTGGAACTGAGAAATCCGTGGGCTGCGAAGGACTACATGACGGGTATGAGAAACTACTCCGGACTGAAGGTGATGCAGATCATTGGGAAGATTAGAGAAATTGACGCCAAAAGTAAGGGTTTAGACAACCCAAATACCCCTCCAGGAGAGCTGATGAAAGAACTGATTTTTTACATTTTGCACTAAAAACCCCTCTTTTCCGACTCTAGAATTTCTAAAAACTGCACTTTTCAGGAGTGCTTTTTTTAGGCCTAAATACCTATAAAAACAGGGGGTTAGCACGATTCCTGACCCCTCAAAACTCGCGTATTTCCAGATTCTCCAATTCATCGTGCAGAATATCGCCAGAATGACGAATTTTGAGATTTTGGCGCCTCTACGATTCGGATTTCACATCCTTTAAGATTTGATTATTTTGATTTCGCTTTTCAAATCTGTATTCCGATTTAGGATTTCTTTGGTTTCGAGATGTGAATTTAAGAATCAAAATGCACGTTTTGAAATGTCCGATTTTGATTTGAACATTTATATCCTTACCTTCATTTCTGTATATTCATAAATATGCAACCATGTCAAATTATTGATAAATGTTTAAAAGTCAGCCATTTATTTGAAATTTGCAATAAAATACCCAATTTACAACCATTGTTTAGGTCTCTGATTCTGTATATACACGGGAATTTCGAGTGAATTCGCCTAATTACCTAATTCATAGCCAATTATTTAACTTTAAATACCCGAATTGTTACTTTGTAATGTTTTATGCCTGTAAATTCACCTTTGTAATGCTAAACCAGACATCACCATCTTCTAAACTTTTCATTTACAAATATGAAAACGCAAATATAAATTATTAAATCTTAAATTCTCTCTACATTTGTTGGTTAATTCATTTTTTTGTTTTACCTTTGTAAACGAAACCCTAAAAGGGCAAAAACGCCCCTTTTTTAATGTCATAAGAAAATGAAGGATCGAATCAGGCAAATTATGGAGTCTCAAAACATGACTCAGCAACTCTTCGCCGACTACATCGGACAGTCACCTGCTACCCTCAGCAGCATCTTCAACGGACGCACCCGTCCTACCCTCAATATCGTCGAGGCCATCAAAAAGAAAATTCCTAACATCAGTACCGATTGGTTGATGTTTGGTTCAGGCGAGATGTATTTGCCTGATCAGAACCCCGAAAATGGCTCCCAGGAGATGTCCGATCAGGGGTCGGATGGTACCTCGATGACACAAAATCTGATGTTCGATTTCGATCCATCTGCCTCTCCTACCCCCAAAAATGGCCCTTCCTCGACACAAAATTTTAATAGTGTACGAATTACACGACCAGAAATCCAGCAGACGGAAGTAAAATTCATTGACAAACTGCAACGAAAGATCGTCGAAATCCGGGTATTTTATGATGATCAGACCTTCGACACATTCGAACCGAAGAAGAAATAAAGTTTTGTGGTTTCAAATAAAAGTAGTACCTTTGTACCCAAATTCTACAAAGGTACTGTTTTTATGAAGAAGTATTTGCTCGACCTCACGGTCAAGTCGGTGGAACGGATCCATGAGCGCTATGTGCTGATCAAACTCACAGACGACAAGCAGCTGCCTGAGATGCAGCCAGGACAGTTTGTGGAGATCCGTGTCGATGGCTCGCCCACCACCTTCCTCCGGCGCCCCATATCCATCAATTTCGTCGATCAGGCGCAGAATGAACTCTGGCTTCTGGTGGCCGCTGTTGGCGACGGCACCCGACGACTGGCACAGTTGCAGGCTGGCGACACGCTCAACTGTCTGTTGCCCCTGGGTCACGGTTTTACGATGCCTGCTTTTACGTCCGAGCGGTTCCTGCTCGTAGGCGGTGGCGTAGGTGTTGCTCCGCTGCTCTATATGGGCGCAGAGATGCATCGTCAGGGCAACGAACCCACGTTCCTGCTGGGTGCCAGGACGGCCAAGGATCTGCTGATGCTCGATATCTTTAAAAGGTACGGGCGCGTATGCGTGACGACAGAGGACGGTTCTGAGGGCGAGAAAGGCTTCGTCACCAACCACTCCCTGCTCCTGAAAGAGCAGTTCTCACGGATCGCCACCTGTGGTCCTACGCCGATGATGAAGGCTGTGGCCCGCTATGCCCGTCAGAGTAATACGGAGTGTGAGGTGTCGCTCGAGAATCTGATGGCCTGCGGCCTGGGGGCCTGTCTGTGTTGTGTGGAAAAGACCACGGAGGGCAACCTCTGCGTCTGCAAGGAAGGACCAGTGTTTAATATTCGGAAGTTGTTATGGCAAGACTAAATGTAAAGATACACGACCTCGCGCTGAAGAACCCCGTGATGACCGCATCCGGCACCTTCGGCTACGGACTGGAATTTGCCGATCTGATGCCCCTCGACGGCATTGGCGGCATCATCGTGAAGGGTACGACGCTCCGTCCCCGTGAGGGCAACGACTACCCCCGTATGGCTGAGACGGCCGCTGGCATGCTCAACTGCGTGGGTCTGCAGAACAAGGGCGTCGATTATTTCTGTGAGCACATCTATCCCCAGATCAAGGATATCGACACGAACATGATTGTCAACGTCAGCGGCTCTTCGCCCGACGATTATGCCGAATGTGCCGCCCGTATCGACGCTCTGGAAAAGATTCCTGCCATCGAACTCAACATCTCCTGTCCGAACGTGAAGGGCGGCGGCATGGCCTTCGGTGTCACCTGTGCAGGTGCCTCCAGCGTGGTCAGGGCCGTTCGCCAGCGCTATCATAAGACGCTCATTGTCAAACTCTCGCCCAACGTGACGAACATCACCGAGATTGCCCGTGCCGTCGAGGCTGAGGGCGCCGATTCCGTCTCACTCATCAACACGCTGATGGGTATGGCCATCGACATCGAGAAGCGCAAGACGCTGCTGAGCATCAACACCGGCGGACTGAGCGGTCCGGCCGTCAAGCCCGTTGCCCTGCGGATGGTCTGGCAAGTGGCGAAAAGCGTCAAGATACCTGTCGTCGGCTTGGGCGGCATCTGTACGGCCAAGGACGCCATCGAGTTCCTCATGGCAGGCGCCACCGCCATCGAGATCGGCACCGCCAACTTCCTCGACCCCACCGTCAGCATCAAGGTGCGCGACGGCATCAACGCCTGGCTCGACTCCCACGGCTGCAAGTCCGTCCAGGAAATCATCGGCGTCATCGACTAAAACAAAGAGCTCCAATGAGATCTACTGAGGTGCCGTCACCGCTGTCGCTTAATTGTTTATTATTTTCTCGTATCGCCGATTAGACTCCGTTTTTGGCTTTGCCTAGGTAACAATTGCCTGCGCGCTCGGTAATTTTTGTCGCCTGCCTGGACCGCAAATTTCGCTTTTTCTCTTTGACAATGCAAAGGTACGAAATTTTCAAGGGCTTTCCAAATAAAAGGGCGATAATCCACCATTTTTGAACCTATTTTTCGTGCAGTTTTTGCAGATAAATTATTGAGGTCGAAAAATGGGGGTAAAAACGGGACAACGGGACGCGGGACGACGGGACGTTTAGCGGTTTTCAAATTTTCAAAGAGTGTAGTCAATATTATATATATTATATATAATATTGAATTAATATATATATAATTATAGTCACTACTGTCCCGTTAAAGTGGACTAATCGGTCTTTGAAATAATTGAAATTCAGTCTTTTACAAGCGCTTTTGAGGGTGCGACGATTTGAATTCGTATCTTTGCAGTCAAAACATCTGGCTGCATATGAACAAATCAAAATACGTCTTCGCTCAATTGATAGAGTTTTTGGATAGCGACAAGTTCCGTCACCTTGTTGACAAGTACGATGGGAAT
>CAJODF010000025.1 GCA_905233555.1 uncultured Prevotella sp.
GAAATAAATAGCACGGGGATTTGGTGTGTTCTTATAATATTCACCCAATCCTGCAATCAAACGATCGAAACCATGCCAATAATGCACTTCTGCGACACCGATAAGATGTATGGAGCCATCTTCGGATGGTTGGTAGTGATGAAGTGGAATACTATCCATATCAACACCATTACTGATTCGAATTGTTCGCTGTCCAAAAATCGTATCTGCATCCGAGAAAGTGACAACAGCATTCATCTGTTTATAAAGGCTACGACGGAATAGTTGATCTATTTTCAAGTTTATCCTTGTCATAAAAGGGAAGCCAACAAATTCCTGATCGTAGGGATAAGTAGGAATCTCTGTCACAGCCTTAATGCCTAACTTCTTCATTTTCTTGAAGAAACGAATCAGAAAGGGTGACGCATTCTGGAAACAGCGGGCATAAACAAACTGGATGCCGTTTTCCTTACAGTAATCATAGATACAATCGAAATCAATGCGCTGACGAAGACCTGCAAGTGCGCCTGTTCCGTAGTCTTTAATGACTTTGTCATCGACATAACGGCAACGATGACCGTTAGCATCAAAGTCATAATAACAGAGGTGGACTTTGTAACCATTCTCACGCAGGCCTTTCACCTGATAATGGATTTTCTTACTGATGCCACTGACCTCTGAAAAACCGTGATAAACAAGGAACAGAATCTTCATATCAATATTATTTGTGGCAAAATTATATAAAAATTTGGAACTATCCAAAATATTTTGTACTTTTGTCAACGTAAAAATGATGAATGACGATGAATAACGAGGAGATTAGAGGGAAATTCAAGGATAATCCGAGGCTGAAGGGGCTGGTGGATTGGCTGATCATGAACCCTGTGCAGACACGGCCAAGATGGTATGTGCGTATGTTAGCACCGCTCTACCAGCACAGGGGGAAATGCTCGAAGATTCATCGTTCCGTCAGGATGGACACCCCGCCCTACCGCAAATTCTCGTTGGGTGACTATAGTGTCGTGGAGTCGTTTAGTTGTATCAACAATGCTGTGGGGGATGTCATTATTGGTGACCATACCCGCGTGGGACTGCACAACACAGTGATTGGACCCGTGACGATTGGCAGTCATGTGAACCTGGCTCAGGGTATCACTGTGACGGCGCTTAACCACAACTTCGCAGAAAAAGGCCTGAGGATTGACGAGCAGGGGGTTTCTACAAATCCTGTCACCATAGGTAATGATATATGGATTGGCGCCAATGCAGTGATCCTACCTGGTGTAACTATCGGGGATCACTCGGTGGTTGCCGCAGGCGCAGTTGTAACCAAGGACGTACCACCCCACACATTGGTGGCTGGTGTGCCCGCAAAAATCATCAAGGAACTATGAGAATCGGTATCGAGGCACAACGCATTTTTAGAAAGAACAAGCACGGCATGGACTATGTGGTGCTCCAGGAGGTCAAGGAACTGCAGAAGATGAATACAAGGCATGAGTTTTTTGTGTTTGTGGCGCCAGGCGAGGATCCCTGTCTGAAGGACTCACACAATGTGCATGTCATCGAAATTGGCAATGGTTTCTATCCGCTCTGGGAACAATATGCGCTGCCAAAGGCTGTCAGTGAACTGAATC
This sequence comes from uncultured Prevotella sp., assembly GCA_905233555.1. GTDB lineage: Bacteria > Bacteroidota > Bacteroidia > Bacteroidales > Bacteroidaceae > Prevotella. Next base: position 1,617 of record CAJODF010000025.1, read on the forward strand.
TGGACCTGTTGCATTGTACCAGTAACACAGCACCTCTACGGTGTAAAATCCCTATGATCCTGACCCTGCATGACATTATCTTCCTAGAACCAAGGGAGCGAATGAATGAGTCGATTTACCAAAATATGGGATGGTACTACCGTAAGATGGTGGTGCCCAAGATTCTCAAGAAATGCAAGCGCATCATTACGGTGTCGAACTTTGAAAAGAACAATATCGTCAATACGCTTGGCATCCCAGAAGAAAAAATCGCCATGATCCATAATGGCTATACGGACTGGTTTAAGCCTTTAGAGGATATTGAGAATGTCTATCGGAAATACATCGATAATCCCGATTATTTCTTCTTCCTCGGCAATACGGATCCAAAGAAGAATACCGAACGGACGCTTATCGCCTACTCCAGGTATTTAGAGAAATCGAAATTCAAGCGCAAACTGCTGATGGCGGATCTCGACAAGCAGTATCTGAGTTATATCATCGAGCGGAATCAGATTGAGAACATCCGTGACATGATTGTCATGCCCGGCTATATCGAGAACAAAGACTTACCTTATATATATAATAATGCTTTCGCCTTCCTTTACCCGTCGTTAAGGGAGAGTTTCGGTATTCCACTTTTAGAGGCAATGGCCTGCGGTACGCCTGTCATCACATCTAACACATCGTCGATGCCGGAAATCGGTGGTCCACATGCAATTCTGATCAATCCTGAGAATCCCGACGAGATTACAGAGAAAATGCTGCAATTGGAAAATGACCGAGAGTTTTACAGCCGACAAGAAGAAATCGGACTGCAACAGGCCTCGTTGTTTTCTTGGCGACAGACGGCAGAACAATTACTGGAATTATACGAGGAAGTCTATAAAGAAATCTGACCGAAGAATCAGTCAAACAAACTCAATGAGAGATCCACCGAGGGTCTCTCTTCTTTTTCTTCTGCCACAGGTTCACGAAACTCCAATAGAAGTTGGCGGGCATCGGCATTATTTTGGGTGTTCAGACGATAATAACCGCGACGCCCCGTACTCTCTATCAGTGACTGGGTGGATTTAGAGTTTTTCAGAAGATACTGCTGGACATAGGACCGGATCTCTTCTATATCAGGTGAGGAGAACAAGGTGGAGTTCATGTTATAGAGATGCTTGACCAACAACTGGATGTTGATGCCCTTCTCTCCTACCTCGGTAAGAATCTGCAGTATCTGACGGTCGTATGTCATAATGACTAAAAAAGGTCGGTAAAACCAGTGCTTACCGACCTTCTTTTATACTACGTTAATGGACTTATGCCAATGTAACTTTCTCTCCATCGTTAGCAAGTTTGCCCTCCTTGAAGAGCCAACCCAGACCAAGAAGAGTCTCCTCGCCTTAGCAATCTCCTTAACGGTGAGAGCCTTACCTGCTGCTGCCAGAGCCTGATAAACATCTCCAGCCTTAAAACCAGCGTTCTCAGCGTTCACGGTGAAAACAGACTTTGCGGCTGCCTTAGGAGCAGCGGCCTTCTTAACGGTTGTGGTCTTCTTAGCGGCGGCTGCCTTTGTCTCGGTAGCCTTCTTCGCTGTTGCTTTCTTTTCTGCCATAATACTTAAATAATTAATACTCTAGTTTGAAGATTTATCCTTCTATCAAATTTTTCGAGTGCAAAAGTAACACTTATTTTTGATACAAATGACTGATTATTAGGCATTTTTAGCAAAATGTCAATTATTCTTGATGTAAGTCAATCTTCAACTGCAACTCTTCCAGTTGTTTCGGGTCTAACTCACCAGGGGCATCCAGCATCACATCACGGCCACTATTGTTCTTCGGGAAGGCAATACAATCACGGATACTGTCGAGGCCTGCCATCAAGGATACAAAGCGGTCGAGACCGAAAGCGAGACCTGCATGAGGAGGTGCGCCGTACTTGAAGGCATTGATGAGGAAACCAAACTGAGCCATCGCACGCTCGGGGGTAAAGCCGAGAATCTGGAACATCTTTTCCTGTAGTTTTCCATCGTGGATACGAAGAGAACCACCGCCAACCTCAACACCATTACAAACGAAGTCATAGGCCACAGCACGAACCTTTTCAGGAACTGTATCCAGCAGAGGTATATCATCGGGATTCGGCATGGTAAACGGATGGTGAGTTGCCATCAGACGCTGTTCCTCATCACTCCACTCAAAGAGCGGGAAATCAACAATCCACAGACAGACGAAAGTATCCTTGTCACGCAGTCCAAGACGATCACCCATCTCCAGACGGAGTGTGCAGAGTTGGATGCGGGTCTTATTGGCATTGTCGCCAGAAAGGATGAGTACGAGATCACCATCCTTGGCACCCATAGCTTCCTTCACCTGAGCCCAGACTTCAGGCGTGTAGAATTTATCGATGCTGGACTTGACTGTTCCATCCTCATTGAACTTCACATAAACGAGTCCCTTGGCACCCACTTGCGGACGCTTCACAAACTCGGTGAGTTCATCGAGTTGCTTGCGGGAATAGTTGGCACAACCGGGCACACAGATACCGCCGATATATTTAGCATCATTGAAAACAGGGAAAGTACCAGTGCCTTTCAACTGATCCATCAGTTCCACAAACTCCATACCGAAACGGAGATCAGGCTTATCTGAGCCAAAACGACGCATGGCCTCATGCCAGGTCATCCGCTGCAATGGGGGAAGTTCCACACCACGCACCTCCTTAAAGAGATGACGGGCCATATCCTCAAACAACTGGAGCACATCCTCCTGTTCTACAAACGACATCTCACAGTCGATCTGTGTGAACTCGGGTTGGCGGTCGGCACGAAGATCCTCATCACGGAAACACTTGGCAATCTGGAAATAACGGTCGAAACCTGATACCATCAGCAACTGCTTCAGTGTCTGCGGAGACTGTGGCAGGGCATAGAACTGACCAGGATTCATACGGGAAGGAACGACGAAATCGCGGGCGCCCTCTGGTGTAGAACCAATGAGGATGGGTGTCTCAACCTCAATGAAGTCCTTGCCGTCCAAGAAATTACGAATCAGGATGGTCATACGGTGGCGCAATTCGAGATTCTTACGAACAGCCGCACGACGAAGGTCCAGATAACGGTACTTCATACGGATATCATCACCACCATCGGTATTGTCCTCGATGGTGAACGGCGGTGTCTGGCTTTCGCTCAGTACATTCAATTCCTTTACCAAAATCTCAATATCACCCGTAGGCATCTTGGGATTCTTGCTCTGACGCTCACTGACCTCACCCTTGACCTGAATACAGAACTCACGTCCCAACTTATTGGCACGCTCACAAAGTTCTGCATCATCAGCCTCATTGAAAACCAATTGTGTCAGTCCATAACGGTCACGAAGATCGACGAAGGTCATACCTCCCATCTTACGGCTTCGCTGTACCCATCCGGCGAGTGTTACTACGCTACCGGCATCTGAGAGTCGTAACTCTCCGCATGTTTTGCTTCTATACATATTTATATCGTTTTATCCTTTTGAGGTGCAAAAGTACAAAAAAAACACAAAAAAGGGGAGAAAAATAATAAAAAAACTATTGCGGTAGCAAATTTTTCACTTTTCACTTTTCACTTTTCACTTTATTTCGTATCTTTGCCGCAGAAATTCATTAAAAACTGTTCGAATATGAAGAAGATTTTTGTAATAACACTGTTGCTCATCTGCGGAATGACTTCCGCAATGGCCCAAGAGATTAAGTTTGACAAACTGACACATAACTTCGGTACCTTCTCTGAGAAAGATCCCGTTGTGACATGTGTGTTCACCTTTACAAATGTTGGAGATGCGCCTTTGGTCATCAACCAGGCTGTAGCCAGTTGCGGTTGTACGGTTCCTGAATACACAAAGACTCCCATTCAACCCGGCGAAAAGGGTGAGATCAAGGTGACCTACAATGGTACTGGTAAGTTCCCCGGACATTTCAAGAAATCCATCACTGTCCGAACTAATGGAAAAGTTGAAATGACCCGCCTCTACATTGAGGGAGACATGACAGAAGCAAAAGAATAACAGAAAGCCCCGCTCGAGCGGGGCTTTTTCTTTTTAGAAGGTGTAGTTGAATCCTATCGAACTATATTCCTTAAACTGCCAGTAGCCAAGATCGGAATCTCTGTTGCCAGAATCATCAAATCGGGGATATAGGAATATATTGGCACTGATATACTTGCTGACCTGCAGGGTAAAGGTGTTCTCCCATTCTATCTCTGCACGCTTATAAGAAGTGAAGGCATAGAAACGACTCTTCCATTTAATCACCTCGTTCAATTTCCACTCCAGATCAGCCGTTATCTGGGAACCGAAGTCAACCAAAGAATGTTTCCCATCGTCGATACCATAACGTGTAGGGAACCAGGTTTTTCCATCAAAATAAGAGCGACCCACATAACGGTAGTTCACTGCAAAGGGCGACAAGTTGACGGTTCCCGTCAGTTTCTTGTCGAAAGCCTCTACCTTATAGTCCATACCAAGACCGAGGTTCAGGTTGAATGGAGACATGAAATCGGAATAAATCTTTGCATCATTTGCCTTGAGACCTCTCGTAAACTGGGTGTAGGCAAGCAACTGAAGGGTATAATACCATTTCTTGGTTGCTTCCAAACCAAGTTTACTTGTATATCGAATCAGGTCTTCATTCGTTTTGAACTTATTCACGGAATCCGTACGTGTACGCTGGAAACCGAGTTTCAACTCCAATTTATTATCCCACTTCCACTTATTCTTATTGTCATAGTTCGCCTCAAGCGTCAAGGCACCCACGGCAGAATAGTTGGATTCACCACCCTTGTACCAATTACCTGACACATAGTTCTGCATAAACTGCAAGAAGCCGTCGCCCTTCTTAGTCCAGAACTTGGGCTTTTCGACCACGACCCCAACTGGGGCATCATCAGGGGTATCAATGACGGGCGCCTCCACACGTTCGACATATTCCACCTTCTGTTCAATGGGCCGATCCACATCTTCACGGATGCCACCAGTTTCCTGAAGTTCCGACTCATTACTCTCCACCAAGTCCGGACGATTCAGATAGACATTGAGCAGGGCTGCATCTACAGCATCTGCCACTTGATCCTTACCTGCCGATTCAGAGTTGAGAGCCAACGACTTATCGGCCACATTATGATAAAAAGTCAGCGGAGCGAACAGACGATAATACCGTCCGTCGTTACCGTCATTTTCCTGTGCGGCGCTTGCGCTGAGCGCTGAGACTGCCGCGAAAAACAAATATAGTTTTCTCATAACTAGGTGCAAAGATAATAAAAAAAGTGAAAAGTGAAAAGTGAAAAGTGAATAATTTGCTGCCGCCATAGCATTTTTTCCTTATTTTTTCGTACCTTTGCACCTTGTTATACGCGAACATTAATTATAATAGGAAATAAAAGCATTAAAAATGAATAAAGACACTATTATCGGATTTGTATTAATTGCAGTGGTGCTCATTGGTTTCAGTTGGTATAACCAGCCCTCACAGGAGGAGATTGATGCCTACCAGCACCAGCAGGACAGTATCGCAGCCGTGCAGCGTGACAAGGAGTCAAAGCAGAAAATGGCCGAGGCTGCCCGCAAGGCGGAAGCCGAAGCTGCCGCCCAGGGTGACACGACCGCCCTGTTTTATGCCGCCCTTAACGGTGCCAATGAGGACATCGTGTTGAAGAACCAGAAGGTGGAACTGACATTCTCGACCAAGGGAGGCACTATCAGCAAAGCCGTCATCAAAGGCTTCGCCGACAAGGACGGAAATCAGGACGTAACCCTCTTCGACGCCAAAGACCAGCAGATGAATTTCCTGCTGGCAGGCAAACAGGACAACATTATCACCCAGGATTTATTCTTTACGCCTTCGAACGTCAGCGACTCTACTGTCACCATGACGGCACAGGCTGCTGAAGGTGGTCGTATCGTGTTGGACTACAGACTTGGTCCTGACCACCTGTTACACTTCTCTTTGACAGCCAACGGACTGAGCGGTGTCTTCGCTCCTACTTATAAGGAAATGGACATCGAATGGAGCGACCACAGTCGTCAGCAGGAAAAAGGATACTATTTCGAGAACCGCTATACGGGTCTGTTTTACAAGGAGGCGCACGACGGTTCCACTGACAACCTGTCTGAAACAAGCGACAAGACGGAGACCATCGAAGAAGCCCTCGACTGGGTGGCCTTCCGTAACCAATTCTTTAGCGTGGCCCTCATCTCCAAGGACAATTTCTCTGGTGGGGCCAACCTCAGCAGTGTGCAGGATGACAAAGAATCAGGTTATCTGAAACAGTTCGATGCCAAACTCAAAACCGCTTTCGACCCCACAGGTCAGAAGCCTTCTGAGTTCGAGATGTATATTGGTCCCAATGATTTCCGTCTCATTCAGGACGTAGAAAAGCAGAGCCAGTTCGGCAAAGATCTCGATCTGGAACAACTCGTCAACCTCGGATGGTGGCTGTTCCGTCTTATCAACCGTTGGTTCACGCTCTATGTCTTCGACTGGCTGGCCTCATGGGGCTTCTCAATGGGTATTGTGCTGATACTTATCACTCTGTTGCTGAAGGCCATTACCTTCCCGATGGTAAAGAAAAGTTATATGTCATCCGCCAAGATGCGCGTGCTGAAACCGAAACTTGACGAGGCCACCAAGCAGTACGACAAGCCCGAAGACCAGATGAAGAAGCAGCAGGCCATGATGCAGATGTACTCACAGTACGGAGTCTCCCCACTCAGCGGCTGTCTGCCTATGCTCATCCAGATGCCTATCTGGATTGCCATGTTCTGGTTTGTCCCCAATGCCATCCAGTTGCGCGGACAATCGTTCCTCTGGATGGAAGACCTGGCCACATATGATCCTATCGTGTCGTGGAGTTCCCATATCTGGGGCATCGGCGACCACCTGTCACTGTCTTGTCTGCTGTTCTGCGGCTCTAACATTCTCTATTCATGGTTTACCATGCGTCAGCAGAAAGACCAGATGGTGGGTGCACAGGCCGAGCAGATGAAGTATATGCAATACATGATGTATCTCATGCCACTCATGTTCTTCTTTATGTTCAATGACTACTCCAGCGGTCTGAACTTCTACTACTTCATCTCGCTGTTCTTCTCCTCTATCATCATGTGGGCCCTTCGTAAGACCACCAATGACGAGAAGTTGTTGGCCATCCTTGAAGCCCGTTTCAAGGAAAACAAGAACAACCCCAAGAAAAAGACCGGCGGTCTCGCTGCCCGACTCGAAGCCATGCAGAAGCAGGCTGAGGAACTGCAGCGTCAGAGACAGAACCAACAAAAAAAATAACGACAAACCTACATATCCTATCATCAATGAAAAAAGTGACAACAATCGTCGTCGCCGTGTTATTACTCACGGCTTGCGGCACACAGAACGAAAGCGACAAGGTGAACATTCAAAAGCAAACCATCCAACTGGAAAATGACCAGATGACGCCTGAGGCCCTATGGGCCATGAGTCGCATCGCCGGCTATCAGGCATCACCCGACGGACAGCACATTGCATTCCAAACGGGCTACTACAGTGTGGAGGAGAACAAGAGTCATCAGGTGCTCTGGATGATGAATGCCGATGGTACGGAGCAGAAACAACTGACCACCGATGCCGACAATGAGACCGATGCCCAATGGCTGGATAATGAAACCATCGCTTTTCTGAGAGGTGGTGAGGTATGGAAGATGAAACTCGACGGCTCAGGTCGTAAACAGATGTCACAGACCGAGGGCAAGGTAGAGGGCTTTCAGTTCTCGCCGGATGGTTCAAAGGTTCTCGTGCTGAAGAGTATCGACTTCAACGAAATCATCAAGAAGAATCCAGAGGATCTGCCAAAAGCAACGGGACGAGTGGTGACTGATTTGATGTATCGACATTGGGATCACTACGTGGAGAGCATCCAGCACCCCTTCGTAGTCTCAGTGAATGGTGATGCGATTGACACGGATATGACAGACCTCCTTGAAGGCGAACCCTACGAATGTCCGATGGAGCCTTTCGGTGGTATGGAGCAGTTGGCATGGAGTCCCGACGGACAGAGCATCGCCTACACCTGTCGTAAGAAGACCGGTCTGGCCTACTCCATCTCAACTGATGCCGACATCTATATATATAATATAGGTACGCGCGAGACCAAGAACCTCTGCAAGCCTGCAGACTATGTCGAGCCGGAGATTAACCCGACAAAGACAATGAAATACCAGAAGGTAAACGCGAAGGAGAACCTCCAGAACAATGTGGGCTACGACCAGAATCCAAAGTTCTCGCCCGACGGCAAGCAGATTGCCTGGCTCTCGATGGAGCGTAATGGCTATGAGTCAGACCGCCAGCGGCTGTGTGTCTGCGACCTGGCAACAGGTGAGAAGAAATACGTGACTGAATCGTTTGACTCAAACGTGGATGACTACTGCTGGGCACCCGACTCGAAGACCCTGTATTTCATCGGTGTATGGCACGCCACCGAAAACCTCTACCGCACCAATCTTGACGGCGAGGTAAATCCTGTCTGCATTGAATGGGCCGACTGGGGTTCGTTGCAGATGTTAAACGATAAGTCGTTGTTGGCCGAACAGCATAGTTTCGTGGCACCTGCCGACATCTACGTGGTGACGCCCGGCGACAGCATCAAGGACACAAAGGCCGTACAGATTACCCAAGTGAACAAGGAGATTCTCGACCAATTAGGAAAACCTTCTGTCGATCAGCGTTGGGTGAAGACCACCGATGGTCAGCAGATGCTCTACTGGATTATCCAGCCCCCCCACTTCGACCCCAACAAGAAGTACCCCACCCTGCTTTTCTGCGAAGGCGGTCCACAAAGTCCCGTTTCACAGTTCTGGAGTTACCGCTGGAACTTCTTTATCATGGCCTCACAGGGTTATGTCGTCATCGCCCCCAACCGTCGTGGTCTGCCAGGATTCGGACAGGAGTGGCTTGAGGAAATCAGCGGCGACTGGACGGGTCAGTGCATGAAAGACTATTTGACTGCCATCGATGATGCCGCCAACAATCTGCCCTACGTCGATAAAGACAAACTCGGAGCCGTGGGTGCTTCATTCGGTGGATTCTCCGTCTATTATCTCGCCGGTCATCACGACAAGCGCTTCAAGTGTTTCATCGCCCATGACGGTGCTTTCAACCTTGAAGCTATGTACACCGAGACCGAAGAAAACTGGTTCTCAAACTGGGAGTACGACGATGCCTATTGGAACAAGGACCGTACTGCCAATGCCGACAAAACCTACAAGAACTCTCCACACAAGTTTGTCGATAAGTGGGACACCCCCATCCTCTGCATCCATGGTGAAAAAGACTACCGCATCAACGCTACTCAAGGTATGTCGGCTTTCAATGCCGCCCGTATGAAAGGCATCGAGGCAGAATTACTGATCTTCCCCGACGAGAACCACTGGGTGCTGAAACCCCAGAACGGCATCCTCTGGCAGCGCACCTTCTTCAACTGGCTTGACAAATGGTTAAAATAAAAATAGCGCCCTTGATGGGGCGCTAATTTTATTTCAAGAAATTACTATTACTTAATCAGGGCAGCGCGGGCAGCCTCGATCTTATCCTTAGCCAGAGCCAACTGAGACTTCATCTCATCTAGTGTCATAGCATTGAGGACATCCAGAGGAGCCAGAGCATCAGCAACGGGCTTGATCTCAGGATCATACTCAGAAAGACGATTCAGAGCATCGAGGATGAGCACGATACGGAAAGTAACGCTTGAAGCAGACTCATCATCGAAAACGCTGAGGAATTTCTCAGAATTCTGGTTGGCAATGTAGAGTTGCTCTACGAGTGCAGCAGCAGCCAACTGCCAGAAGTAGTTGATACGGCCATTCTCGTTCATGGCATCATAGAGAGCCTGAGAGGTCTCTGAAACACTTGCATTGTCATCAATAGCCTTGAAAGAAGGATCACTGATGTCAGCACCCAACTTGGCAATAGCCTTGTCATAATCCTCTGTTGGCATCTCATAGAGTTTGGCAACTCTCTTGTCAATGTCAAGTGCACTCAGGATACGATACTTCTCTGCCAGTGTCGTTGCATTCTCTGCCACAACCGGATCCAGCAAGAAAGCGGGCTTCACCTGCTTCTCCTCCTTGGTCAGTTTCAAAGCGCCGTCAGCACCCTCCTGCAGGAAGGGGAACTGCTTCAGTTTGCCAATCTCGGATGCGATACTGTCGAAATGCATCTTGATGCTGGCCTCAATCTGCTCCTGTTCAAAACTCTTCACAGAATCTGTACCTTCAGTGTTCTGTGCACTCTTGTTACCTCCGCATGCAGCGAATACCATGGCTGCAATAGCGATTGCAAATACTGATAACTTTTTCATCTTTTAAAATTAATTTTAATGTTATAATTTGAAAATAAAATAATTGCCACAAATATGCACATCAGCAACATCACCCCAATATTGAACCAGAGTGTCTTGATATGCCATGATCCGACGATCTTCTCACTACTATAGAACGGCGCTCGCCCAACCCGACTTTGTGGGGTAAGGAAGATCAGACCGGCCCGTGGGACAATCGTCCCGTCAACCACATCCAGCATCCGTTTTTGATCAGCACCAATCACAAAATCTTCCAGACGGATATTGTAATTGTCACGCTTCAACTGCAGCACGGCATCCTTACCTTGCTCACGAATCATCGCCGACATCATAGCGTCGGCTCGCAGGGTAGCCTCGTTGCCACGTTTCGAGAGAATAATCTCGGCCTTTTTCATATACTGTTGGAGGGATGGATAGGAGTTGTCTCCCTGATAGGGTTCCATCTGACAGAACGCCGTCAGCACAGGCAGATTCGTATGAATCACACGCAGATGTTCCGGATCAACGGGCTTTCCGCGCTTTTGCTCGTCCTTCATCGTCTCCAACTGTGACTGCAGCTCATACAAGAAGCCCATATTATAGAACTGTGTCTCAAACTTCTCCTTGTCGGTCTTGAAGAACGGTGCCTCATACTGGTTATCTGTAAAGGAGGTGACAGCCAGTGCCTCGTAAGCCCAGCGCGAGGGAATGATATCTCCGATAACCGGCACATTGCCCGTCTTGCTCTTCGGCGTCAAGTCGGAGAAATCGACCACCAGTCCGCACAACAGAATCTGTGGGATCAGCAGCAGCGGGATGCTGATATAAATAGCCACCACAGAATTAAGGGTCTTCGACAGCAACAGTCCTACTAAGTTCGACAGCAGCGCCGTCACAAAGAGAATGAGCCACCAGACGAAGAACATGCCCTGGATTCCCATAATCCAGTTACCGACAACGATAAACAACAGCGTCTGTATAAGCGACAATCCCGCTGTAAATATAATCTTAGACCAGATATAACTACTATACGACAGATGCAGGAAACGCTCACGCTTCAACAGTGCCCTATCCTTGATAATCTCCTCTGCACTGCCACTCATACCGATAAACGTCGCCACAATGACAGCCATAAAGAAGTAACTGACCAGATTCTTGTTATCCATCACCGTATAGCCCTCAGGAGGCGCATAGCGTGTCAGGAGCGAACAGATCAGTGCCAGCAAAGGTGCTTCCAACAGAGCAATACATAGATACTGTACATTCGTAATCTTTGTCTTGACATTACGATGGAGGAATATCAGGAACTGCTTCAGGGCACCGGGCTTCTTCTGGTCTGAAGGCGGTACGGCTGTGACGGTGGGTGCCTCAAACTCCGGTCTGCCATTCAGGTACAGTTCATGCCACTCCTGCGGAGTCGTCTTCCTCTCATCCGACACCTCACCACTACTGTTGAGTGCCTTCTCGTCGATGATGTTCAGGACAATCTCGGGATTCACGTTACCGCATGTCGGACAGGCACTGGTCTCTGCATCGGCATAGTTAGCCTTGTCCTTAAAATAGGTGATGGCATCTATCGGATTGCCGTCGAACACCGGATAGCCGCCCTTGTCCAGCAACCACAGGCGGTCGAAGAGTTTATAGACATCGCTCGACGGCTGGTGGATATTCACAATAATCAGTTTACCCTTGAGTGTCTGTTCCTTCAACAGGTTGATAACCGTCTCCGTATCAGCAGACGAGAGACCTGACGTCGGCTCATCCAAGAAGAGGACAGCCGGCTCACGAATCAGTTCCAACGCGATATTAAGGCGCTTGCGTTGACCACCGGAAATAAACTTATTGATGGCGGAACCCACCTTCAGATCCTTCGCGGCATCAAGGCCCAGCACTTTCAGCGTGTTCATCACACGCTTATCAATCTCGTGGTCGGGCATTCCCTCGAAACAGAGTTTCGCAGTAAACCACAGATTCTCATAGACCGTCAGTTCCTCAATCAGCAAGTCATCCTGAGGCACAAAACCAATCAGGTCCTTCGTCGCAGGCTCGGAGATACTGTGTCCGTTGATGGTCAGCGTACCCTCCTGCGGCACCAAACTGCCATTCAGGATTGAAAGCAGCGTAGTCTTACCCGTTCCCGAACCGCCCATAATGGCCAACAGTTCACCGCTACGCAGCGTGAAACTCAGGTCGTGCATACCGTTGTCACTATTCGGGAAACGGAAATTGATATCCCGTCCGCAGAACTCAACAGCCTGCTGCCGATGTTCTGCCTCCCCACTTGCTTGGTTATAGGCGTCAATGATTGTCGAGTAATAAATGGGCTTACCCTTATGGCTCTTCAGCACACTACTCTGCAGCCATACCTGATAAGCACCGGGAAGCACAGGAACATCATTAAACAAGACGATGTCGTCGCCCAGATAGGTAAAGACCAATGTACCTGATGTCGGCTCGAACAAAGTTCTCAACTGTCCGTCCTGATCGTCCATCTGGTGAAGCATGACATGCTCCGAACTCTTGTTGTTGACAAAATCCACAAAGTCCTTATACACTTCCATTTTAATATGGAAGCACTCCGCCATCGTCTTGAAGATAGCATCCGGATGACCTTCCTGATAACCACAGAACTCCATCAGACGCAACAGAAGAAGCGATTTCTCCTTGGAACGTATCTCACCTTGCAGACTGGAACAGATAGTAGTGACCGTCTGACGACTGTCCATATTGTCGGCCAGATCATAGGCCATACGCATATCGTCATACAAACTGAGATAGACATCTGTGTTCCTAACACCGAAATGGCGGCGCAAATAATTGACGAGCATTTCCTTGGCTCGTACCTCATCTACCTGTTCCTCCTTACCGAATAAGGCGAACAAACTGATGAAACTGGATAATATAACGTCAGTCATTCCTTTTTCCTATGCATATATTATCGTGCAAAATTATGAAAAATCTTAGAATAGCACTCCTTTATGGCCGTTAAAATTAATTAAAGTAGCGATAATTCAATTATATTTAGTACCTTTGCACCCAAAACAAACAAATAAAAAGAAAAAACATGTCACAAGCAATTCAGAAAACTCTGCGCGACTCTGCCGGTATGCGGTGGACCGCCTTGCTGCTATTGGCACTTGCCATGTTCTGCAGTTACATTTTCATGGACATCCTCTCTCCCATCAAAGACCTAATGCAAGAAACCCGTGGTTGGGACTCTACTGCTTTCGGTACGATGCAGGGTTCGGAGGTTTTCCTCAATGTGTTCGTATTTTTCCTTATATTCGCAGGTATCATCCTCGACAAGATGGGCGTCCGCTTTACAGCCGTTCTGTCGGCAGCAGTCATGCTCGTCGGTGCCTGTATCAAGTGGTATGCCGTGAGTGACTCATTCATTGGCAGTGGTCTTGAAACCTGGTTTACGAACAACCTGAACTACATCCCCGTCTTCGACGAACTCGGTGTCTCACCTTTCTACGAAGGAATGCCAGCCTCAGCCAAGTTTGCAGCCTGTGGCTTTATGATCTTTGGCTGCGGATGTGAGATGGCAGGCATCACCGTGAGCCGCGGAATCGTGAAATGGTTCAAGGGCCGCGAGATGGCACTGGCTATGGGATCAGAGATGGCCTTGGCTCGTCTGGGCGTTGCCACCTGTATGATTTTTTCACCATTCTTCGCCCGTCTTGGCGGACAGGTCAGCGTAAGCCGCAGCGTCGCCTTCGGTGTCGTGCTGATGTGTATTGCTCTCATCATGACCATCGTCTATTTCTTCATGGATCAGAAACTCGACAGCCAGACTGGTGAGGCTGAGGAGAAGGACGACCCATTCAAGGTCAGCGATATTGGTAAGATCCTCAGCGACAGCGGGTTCTGGATTGTCGCCCTGCTTTGCGTACTCTACTATTCGGCTATCTTCCCCTTCCAGAAGTACGCTGTGAATATGTTGCAATGTAACTTGACACTTACCGAGCCTGCCAGCGATTCGTTCTGGGCACAGCCTGACGTGACCATCGTACAATACATCATCATGCTCATCGTGGCAGCCGCCGGATTCGCCTCGAACTTCCAGAAGAAGGCCAACTTGAAGTACGGTCTGCTCGGCCTCAGCATCATCGCCCTTATCACCTATTGTTATATGGGCTACATGCGTCAGTCGGCAGAATCGATCTTCGCCGTATTCCCACTCCTCGCCGTGCTCATCACCCCGATTCTCGGCAGTTACCTCGACCACCACGGCAAGGCCGCTTCAATGCTCGTGCTCGGCTCACTGCTGCTCATCGGCTGCCACCTGACGTTCGCATTCATATTGCCCGCCTTCAAGGGTAATCCCGTTGGCGGCATCGCCATCGCCTACGCCACCATTCTGGTGCTCGGTGCCTCGTTCTCACTGGTGCCCGCCTCGCTGTGGCCCTCAGTGCCTAAACTCGTGGATGCCAAGGTCATCGGCTCTGCCTACGCCCTGATTTTCTGGATTCAGAACATCGGTCTATGGTTGTTCCCATTGCTTATCGGCAAGGTGCTCGACGCCACCAACCCCGGCGTCACCGATCCGACGCAGTTCGACTACACCGCCCCATTGGTGATGTTAGCCTGCCTTGGTGTGGCCGCCCTCATTCTCGGCTTCGTGCTGAAGGTGGTGGATAAGAAGAAGGGCATCGGCCTCGAACTGCCGAACATCACGGAGTAATAGAAATGCGTCTCAACGACTCCCCCACAGCCCGTTGGATAGTGCTCATCATCGTAGCAACAGCTATGATGATGGGCTACTTCGTTAACGACGTCATGTCGCCCTTGGAGACGCTGCTGGAAATGCCGCGCTCACAGGGCGGACTGGGGTGGAGTGCGAGCGACTACGGTTTCTTCTCAGGTTCCAGTGGCCTCATCAATGTATTTCTGCTGATGCTTTTCTTCTCGGGATTGATCCTCGACAAGATGGGCATCCGCTTCACCGGCACACTGGCCTGCTCTTTGATGGTACTCGGCACACTCATCAAGTACTATGCCGTGACAGCCGACTTCGGCAATGCACAATTCACAATTCACAATGCACAATTGCCACTCTCGGCGGCATGGGCATCGTTCGGTTTCGCCATATTCGGCGTGGGCTACGAGATGACCGGCATCACGGTCTCGAAGGCAATGGTGCGCTGGTTCACGGGCCACGAACTGGCTTTGGCCATGGGCATCCAGTTAGCAATGGCGCGTCTCGGCACAGCAGCCGCCCTGAGCATCTCCGCCCCGATAGCCCGCCACTTCACGCTTTCCACGCCCCTGCTACTCGCACTGGCATTTCTCATCATCGGCCTACTGGCATTTCTTGTCTTCTGCGTCATGGACCGCCGACTGGATTCCGCTGGAACCACCGAAACCACAGACTCTTCAGACGAATTCCGTTTCTCCGACATCGGCGCCATCCTTCGCAATCCGGGCTTTTGGCTTATCACCCTCTTCTGCGTACTGTTCTACTCCGCTGTATCACCCTTCCTGAAGTTCTCCACGAAATTGATGGTGATGAAGTACGGCGTCGATCCCGACATTGCGGGCTTTTTCTCATCCATCGCTCCCTTTGGCACCATCCTGATGACACCCCTCTTCGGTCTCGTCTATGATAAATACGGAAAGGGCGTCACCCTTGTCATCACCGGTGCCCTTATGCTCACCGCCGTCCACTTCGGCTTCTCATTCCCCATTGATAGCGGTAGCCCAGCAATAGCGATAGCCCTGATGGTCGTCCTCAGCATCGGCTACTCCATGGCTCCCGCCGCCCTCTGGCCCTGTGTACCAAAGATTATCCCGCTGAAATGCCTTGGCACCGCCTACTCTATGATTTTCTTCATCCAAAACTTCGGCCGCGCCATCATCCCCATGTTTGTGGGCCGCGCCAACGAGACCGACCCCACCTATACCTCGTCGATGCTCATCTTCGGCTTCACCGCCCTTGGTGCAGCCCTTGTCGCCATCGCCATGCTTTACGTCGATCGCCGCAAGCACTACGGCCTGCAACTCCCGAATATCAAGAAATAGTTATTATCTCTATCGAAGACGGACAACGAGGGGAAGATGGTCGCTATAAGCGGCTTGATAACGCATGCCGTTGTAGGTGCGACGGGGACGAAAACCACCGTAGAGTTTTTCTTCTTCGAGTAGGAATTTGGGGGCATGGATATAAGCCGTATCCACCTTATTATATATATTGGGACTGCCAAGAATGTGGTCGATGCGCTCCCACTCGCCCTTGTAACGGTAGGTGCCTTTCACGCCATTTGCGCCTCTGGCATCACGTGTGAAATTGCGGATACGCTGGCGGCAGATTTGCTGGAGCATTGGGTCGTCAGGGCCGTCATTGAAGTCGCCGGCAATAAGGATTTGAGCATCGGAGGTGACGGCACGAATGGAGTCGAGCGACAGACAGAGGCGGTCAGCAACGGCTTGGCGGAAAGGCTGAGAATAGCGCTCACCACCATAGCGACTGGGGGCATGAACGACAAAAATGTGGAGGGTGTCGCCGGGATTGATGAGACCACAGGCATAGAGGATGTCACGGGTGGGCCGCATACCTTCTACGGGTGTCACCCGCAGGGAATAACTGCGGAGGGGTGCGAAGGAAAATGGGCTATAGAGCAGGGCAACATCGACACCTCGGACGTCGGGGGAATTGGTCATCAGGTATTCATAGCCGGCATTGCGCAGAAGCGAACGGTGTGTCAGGTCGTTGAGGACCGAATCATTTTCCACTTCGCAGAGGGCAATCAGATCGGGAATGCCGTCGTCGCTGGTCGAGAGCAGTTCCTGAGCAATATTGTTCAATTTGCGCCAATAACGCTTCTTCGTCCAGTGGCGCGTGGTCTCTGGCAGATACTCCGTATCGTCCTTGCCCTCGTCATGACGGTAGTCGAAGAGGTTTTCACAATTCAACTCCACAACAGTCAATTGTTGTGCAGTTGAAGGGATAAGTGATGAGTGATAAGTGATAAGTAATAGCAGAAATCTCAGCCATCGCCCAACCTTTTTCATCCTATACTTATCACTCATCATTTATCGTTTATCACTTCTATTGATTTTCCAACCGATAGAGGCGATGAAGACACTCATCAGCGGCGAAAGATAGTTAAAGAAGCAGTAAGGCAGATAGGTCAGTGTGGCGACCCCAAGGACGGTGCTCTGCGTAAGGCCACAGGTATTCCACGGCACCAATACAGAGGTGACGGTGGCGCTGTCCTCACACGAGCGGCTTAGCAGGCGTGGTTCATAGCCCCTGTCGCGGTATGTGTCCTTGAATATCTGACTGGAGAGCATGATGGACAGGTATTGGTCAGCCAGGGCGATGTTGCAGAAAAGTGCCGTACCGACGGTGGAGGCTACCAACGAGGCCGTACCCTTGACCAGTCGCAGCACATAGCGCATCAAGTCCTGCAACTGTCCCGTAGCAGTAAGCACGCCGCCGAAGGTCTGGGCGCAGATGATGAGCCAGATGGTGGGCATCATACCACCCATGCCGCTGGTACGTACCAGTTCATTGAGCATCGGCACACCTGTCTCGATGTTCGTACTGCCGTAGCACACCTGCATCATACCCTTGTAAGAAGCAAGAAGCCCCTGCCCTGCCTCTCCGGAGATGCTGTGGACGAGCGGTTGCTGGAAGAGTAGTCCGACGATGGCTGCCAACAGGATGGCGAGGAACAGTACGACCATCGACGGCCAGCGGCGGGCAATCATCACGCCCGTCAGCACAGGCACGATGAGTAGCCACGGGGAGATAAGGAACGTGCGTTGCAGGCCATCCATGAACTCCGACACGTTGCCGTGCCCAGATACGTTCATCGTGAAGCCAGCAATCAGGAAGATGACAAGTGAGATACAGAACGTGGGAACGGTGGTATAGAGCATGTAACGGATATGGGTGAAGAGTGGCGTACCGGAGACACTCGATGCCAGCACCGTGGTATCAGACAAAGGTGAGAGTTTATCGCCGAAGTAGGCGCCCGTGATGATGGAGCCAGCAATCCATCCATCGTCGAATCCATGTGCCTTGCCGATGCCCATCAGTGCCAGACCGATGGTTGCTACCGTCGTCCACGACGAACCAATCATCAGACTGACCAAAGCACAGAGGATGCTGCTGCTCACCAAGAACACCTCGGGGCGGATGATCTGCATGCCGTAGTAGATCATCGTCGGCACAATGCCTGAAACCATCCAAGTGCCGCCAATGGCACCAATCAACAGCAGGATAATGATGGCAGGCGTACAACTCGCCACCTTATTCGTTATTTCCTTTTCGAGATTCTCCCATGTCAGGCGCTTCGAGAAATGGCCGATGAGCACACTCACCGCTGAAGCAGCCAAGAGCGATACCTGACTGGCACCATCAAGCGTTGCGTTGCCGAACACGGCAACGCAACACGTGATAAGTACAATCAGTACCAGAAATGGGATGAGGCTCAGCACACTTTCTCGAGTCGTTTCATGATAGAGAACATGAAGATGGCGGAGATGAGGCAGAGGGCAATAAAGACGCTCCACACAGCCCAAAGGGGAATGTTGCCCCAAAGATAACCACCGACACCTACCAGTTTGTTACCGATGGCAGTAGCCACGAACCAGCCACCCATCATCAGACCCTTGTATTTCGGGGGAGCCACCTTCGAGACGAAGGAGATACCCATCGGCGAGAGCAACAACTCTGCGAAGGTCAGGATGAGGTAGGTGTAGATCAGCAACTGTGGTGTGACATCGGCCACATGAACGGCAACAGGCTCACCGTCGGCACCCATTGTAGTCTGCGGCATCGGCAGGCCGAACGAGGCGACAGCCATCAGGCAGTAGGCCAGACCAGCCACCACCATACCATAGGCAATCTTACGTGGAGCAGAGGGTTCCTTTCCCTTCTTCGACAGCGAACCGAAGATAGCCAGCGACACAGGTGTCAACGCCACCACATAGAAAGGATTGAACTGCTGGAAGATAGGAGCCGAAACGGCCACGATCTCACCCTTGGTGGCATCGTACTGGAAGAACAGGAAAACGACGGCAATCACGATAACTGCGAAAGAGATAGCCTTGCCCTTCTGCGTCTTACTCTGGAACAATGAGAAGAGTGCATAGACGATGAAGATGATGGCCACGAGGTTCCACACATTGAAGGCCATACCCTCAACGCCAGTAGAAGTCTTGGCGGTGAACTCGTCGGCGAAGTAAGTCAGCGACAAACCGTTCTGATGGAAGGCCATCCAGAAGAAGATGACCACAGCAAAGACAAGGCACAGGGCCACGATGCGCTGCGCAGTTTCTTCTTTCGACAGTTCCTCTACCTCATCCTTCACACCTTCCTTCTTCTTGCCACCCTCCACATGGCGGAAGGTAGAACGGAAGATATAGTAGATCGCGATGGAAAGAATCAGCGATGCACAGGCAACGGCGAAAGCGAAGTGGTAGGAGTCGTTGACGCTCGTGCCGAGGTTCTGCTGGGCCCACTCCATGATGCGGACGGCTGCCGTCGGAGCAAACAAGGCACCGATGTTGATAGCCATGTAGAAGATGGAGAAACCAGAGTCGCGCTGGGAAGCGTACTTCGGATCGTTGTAGAGGTCGCCCACCATCACCTGGAGGTTACCCTTGAAGAGACCTGTGCCCAGTCCGATGAGTACCAGTGCAGCAAGCATCACGACGAGAGCCACTGTGTCACCGCCCAGAGGTACTGAGAGCAACAGATAGCCTGCAAACATGATGAGGATGCCGATGGTGACCATGCGACCAAAGCCGAACTTATCGGCCAGCCAACCACCTACGATGGGAAGAAAATACACGAGCATGAGGAAATCACTGTAGATTTCTCCTGCCCAACCTGCATCGAGTCCGTAGTTGGCACGGAGGAACAATGCGAAAACTGCGAGCATCGTGTAATAACCGAAGCGCTCGCCGGTGTTGGCCAGAGCCAACGCGAATAAACCTTTAGGTTGATTTTCGAACATAGATTATTTGATTTTAGAGTTTTTGGTCCTGATAATGTCGAACAGGTAGGTACACTTGACGACGATATTCCCGAAGTTGGAGCGGGCAAAGTAGTCGCGCTTCGTAGCGCCGTAGATATTGCCCAGTCCATAATAGTAGCGCCCCTCAATGATGAAATGACCCAGATGACGGTTACTGAACTCCAGACCGCCACCAACGACAATACCGTAGTCGAATGTATTCTCAACAGCCATCGTATCCTGCGCCACGACATACGAAGCACGGTAATTCTGTGTCTTTGTGTTTTTATCGAAGTTGGTCTCAGTCTTCTCATTGAGGAAGAAGCCTATCTGCGGTCCCACTTGGAAGAAAGCCTGAAAGCCGCTCCGCTCACGTCCCCATCCCAGACGAGCCAGGAATGGCACCTGGATATACGACATCTTACGAGAGTAAGCCAGTGCCTGGGTCGTATCAGACTGCATCACGACCGGCATGTCGTTTTTGTCCCAGATATGCTCCTTCCAGCCTATCTGCGAATAGTTGACCTCGCCCACAATGGCACAGATACTACTGAAATACTTCTCACAGGTATATCGGGTCGTAAAACCGAACGTCAATCCGCCCAACTGTCCTTGCGGCACTTTCGGCACAAAGGCAATGGAACTCATGGAATAGCCGACACTGCCACCAATGGCAAGGTCGTTACGGTATTCACCCACCTGAGCGAAGGAAGTGAGAAGTGAAAAATGAAAAGTGAAAAGTGCCGTCAATAGCACCCTCACCATCAAGGTCTTTTTCATTCTGCCCACTATGCTATTCATAATCTTCCCGTAGTTTTTCATTATTCGCTTCTCACTAGAACTTCACCGTTTCCACTCTGTGATCCGGGGTATAATGAACGAAAAGGAGACTATGGTTCTGCAATCCGCCGTTGCCCATGCGCTCAAACACCAATGGTGTCTGTACGGGAGGATAACCGAACATACCTGCTGCCCCATTGAATGTCTTACCATACTTATGCAGTCCCTTCAGGAAGAAATAGGCATGGTCGAAGCCCGTCAATGCAAAGCGAGGCAGGGCATTCTGCATATCGCTGTGGAAGTTCCAACGGTACTTCTGCTCCAGTCGCTCCGTCTGCGACGACAGGGGATTATAATAGAAGTGAGACGGGATATAGGTATCGTATTTGTAGAAATTCTCCAGATGGGTACGGGTATACATCAGCCACTCAGTATAGCCGAACATCGAGATGTCGAGTGAGGGATTATTGAACTTCAGTCCGTTGATTTTGGCGAAGGCGACGCCCAACTCCGGAGAACGTCCCGTATTCAGGATAACCATATTCTTCTGCGTACGACTGAAGGACTTCGAGAAGACTTCCTCGCTCGACTTCAGGTTGGTGACGCTGTAATCGATATTCCGACCCTCCAACTGCCGACGGAGGCCGAAGGTGAAATTACCCTTCTTGCTCGTAGAGTCATTACAGTCGATGAAGATAGGATGATAGTCCTTGAACTTCTCCAGATAATGCACGATAGTAGCATCGTTGATGTTCGTTGGCGACTGCCATATCTGGAAGATGTTCCGGTTCGTCAGCAACTGTGGGGCATTGATGGAGAATGGAATCACCAGACGGATATCGTTTTTCTCCACAAAGTCGGAAAGCGCCTGCATCTGCTTGGAATAGAGCGGTCCGAAGATAATATCACACTTGGCCGCAGCCGGGTCTTGCAGAATCTGGGACATGTCTGCGTCCTCAGCGGCATTCCAGGCATGGATATCGATGGAAATGCCCGTCTTCTTCAGACTGTCGCAAGCCATCAGGATACCACGATAGTACTCCACCATCCGCTTCCCGTCGCCATTGATGTTATGCAATGGCAACATGACACCGACCCGGATCTCACGTTGGCGCACATCATCGACTGGGGCTGTCTGACTGGCAGGAACAACTGCAGGCTTTTCCGAATAGGCCGTCTGAGTCGAATCGGGCTTTGCAACAGGAATGTTGATGATGGCACCCTTCTTCAACTCATATCCCGGTTCTTTCATCTCCGGATTGGCCTTGATGAGATCCTCTATTGTCAAGTTATACATCCTGGCAATGCCGAAGATGGTTTCCTTACGCTTCACCTTATGTGTACCGTTCTCGTCTGCACTCTGAGCCACGGAATCAACCGCAAACGTCAGCACGAGCAACAGCACAAAATATCTTAAAATCCTTGTCATAAACTCCATTTTATCCAAATTACCGTGCAAAAATACAAAATAATTATGAACTATAGGCTAAGAATTATGAAATATTTACTAACTTTGCACGTTAATACATAAGAATATGAGAATAAAAAGGATATTTTTGCTGTCATTGACAGCCTTTTTGTATCTGACGGCGCAAGCACAGAGCACCATCCCGAGCATTGAGCCGTCGGCAACCTACATCAACGATGACGGGGAGGAAACAGTGGCCACGTCCGACTTTGCCGGACAAGCCCCACTGAGTGTCACCTTCCGTGCCAATCCCAAGAACATGGACGATTATGCCCCCATCTACGAGTGGCACTTCCAGAAAGAAGGCGAAGAGACGGAAATGATGGTACGCTATGAAGAGGACACCGAATACACCTTTACGGAGTCAGGCACCTTCGTTGTTACCCTGAAAGCGAAAGTCAGTCAGGATAGCGAAGAACTTCCCACTAACCCCATCAGAGTAACCGTCAGCGAGAGCAAACTCTCCTTTCCCAACGCCTTCTCGCCCAACGGCGATGATAAGAATCCCACGTTCAAGGCCAAGGAATACCAGAGTATCGTGGAGTTTCATGCGTACATCTTTAACAGATGGGGACAGAAACTCTACGAATGGACCGACCCCGCCGGCGAGTGGGACGGTACCTACAACGGCAAAGTGGTGAAAGACGGTACCTATTTCCTGCTGGTCAAAGCGAAAGGAGCAGATGGCAGGAAATACAACATCCGCAAGGACGTGAACGTCCTGACAGGCTATACAGAGGGAAACAGGCTGAACGACTAAGGCATGGACGACAAGATTAATGTATATGGTGCCCGCGTCCACAATCTGAAGAATGTAGATGTGGAGATACCACGCAACTCGCTGACAGTCATTACCGGACTGAGCGGCTCTGGCAAGTCGTCACTCGCCTTCGACACAATCTTTGCGGAAGGTCAACGGCGCTATATCGAGACATTCTCTGCCTACGCCCGTAACTTCCTGGGCGGTATGGAACGTCCGGATGTCGATAAGATTACCGGCCTCTCGCCTGTCATCAGCATCGAACAGAAGACCACCAACAAGAATCCCCGTTCCACCGTCGGCACCACGACGGAAATCTACGACTACCTGCGTCTGCTCTTTGCCCGTGCCGGTAAAGCCTACAGTTATGCCACCGGCGAGGAGATGGTGAAATATACGGAAGAGAAGGTGCTCGACATGATCTTGCACGACTACAACGGCAGGAAGATTCTGATTCTGGCGCCTGTGGTACGTAGTCGAAAGGGACACTATCGCGAACTCTTCGAGGCCATGCGCAGGAAAGGCTACCTGAACATGCGAGTCGATGGTGAACTGGTGGAAGTGGTACAAGGCATGAAGGTCGATCGCTACAAGAACCACAACATCGAAGTCGTCATCGACAAATTGCAGGTTTCCGACAAAGACAATGACCGCCTTCGCAAGTCCGTCGGC
Organism: uncultured Prevotella sp.; assembly: GCA_905233555.1. Lineage (GTDB taxonomy): Bacteria > Bacteroidota > Bacteroidia > Bacteroidales > Bacteroidaceae > Prevotella. The sequence continues at coordinate 25,583 of CAJODF010000025.1, forward strand.
ATCGCCATGAAACAAGGCGAGGGACTGATCATGATTCTCGACAAGGAAACTGGTGCCATCAAGCACTTCTCCAAACGACTCATGTGTCCAACTACCGGCATCAGTTACAGCGACCCAGCCCCCAACAACTTCTCCTTCAACTCTCCCCAAGGTGCCTGTCCTCATTGCAAGGGCTTGGGCATTATCAATGAGATAGACCTCAAGAAGGTCATCCCCGACCGCAAGCAGACCATTTACGAAGGCGGCATCGTCCCCCTCGGCAAGTATAAGAACCAGATGATATTCTGGCAGATAGATGCCATCCTGAAGAAATACACCTGCAACATAAAGACCCCCATACAAGACATCCCCGACGACGCCATGCGAGAGGTGCTCTATGGCTCCTTAGAGAACGTCCGCATCGACAAGGAACTGGTGCATACGTCCAGCGACTATTTCACGACCTTCGATGGTATCATCAAGTACCTGCGAAGCGTGATGGACAACGACGACTCTGTGTCCGGACAGAAATGGGCCGATCAGTTCCTGGCAGAATGCGAATGTCCGGAGTGTCACGGACAGCGACTCAACCGTGAGGCCCTCTCCTACCGCATCTGGGACAAAAATATCTCAGAACTCGCATCGATGGACATTGCCGAACTGCGTGAGTGGCTCGACCAGGTAGAGGAACATCTGGATCACCAGCAACAGCAGATTGCCACAGAGATCCTGAAGGAAATCCGCACCCGCCTTGACTTCCTGTTGGAGGTGGGACTCGACTATCTCGCCTTGAACCGCCAGTCGGCCTCGCTCTCGGGCGGTGAGAGCCAGCGCATCCGTCTGGCCACCCAGATCGGTTCCCAACTGGTCAACGTACTCTATATCCTCGATGAGCCGAGTATCGGTCTGCACCAGCGTGACAACGAACGGTTGATTCATTCGCTGAAAGAACTGCGCGATCTGGGCAATACCGTCATCGTCGTGGAGCACGACCAGGATATGATGCTCAATGCCGACTACATCGTTGACATCGGTCCGAAGGCTGGTCGCAAGGGAGGCGAAGTGGTCTTCCAAGGCACCCCGAAGGAAATGCTGAAGACCGATACCATCACGGCCCAGTACCTGAACGGACAACAAACCATCGACATCCCAAAGAAAAGACGGGAAGGCTCCGGCAACAACCTGGTCTTAAAAGGCTGTACCGGCAACAACCTGAAACACATCGACGTCACGTTCCCCTTGGGAAAACTCATCGTCGTCACAGGTGTCAGCGGCTCCGGCAAATCCACCCTCATCAACGAGACCCTGCAACCCATCCTCAGCAAGCATTTCTACCGTTCACTGAAAAAGCCCATGTCCTACGACAGCATCGAGGGCCTGCAATATATAGATAAGGTGGTGGATGTTGACCAGTCGCCCTTAGGGCGCACACCACGCTCCAATCCAGCCACCTATACGGGTGTCTTCTCTGATATCCGCAACCTCTTCGTCAGCCTGCCAGAGGCCAAGATCCGAGGTTACAAGCCCGGACGTTTCTCCTTTAATGTGAAGGGGGGCCGTTGTGAGGCTTGTGGCGGCAATGGCTATAAGACCATCGAGATGAACTTCCTGCCCGATATCCAGGTGCCCTGCGAAGTCTGTCACGGCAAACGCTATAACCGTGAGACCCTAGAGGTGCGCTACAAAGGCAAGAGTATTGCCGACGTGCTCGACATGACCATCAATCAGGCCGTCGAGTTCTTCGAAAATGTCCCCGACATCCTCCGCAAGATCAAGACCATCCAGGATGTGGGCTTGGGCTACATCAAACTCGGACAGCCCTCCACCACCCTCTCTGGCGGAGAAAGCCAGCGTGTGAAACTGGCCACCGAACTCTCGAAGAAAGATACGGGCAAGACCCTTTATATCCTTGACGAGCCGACCACCGGCCTCCACTTCGAGGATATCCGTATCCTCATGGACGTCCTTCAGAAACTGGTTGACAGAGGGAATACCGTCATCGTCATCGAACACAACCTGGATGTCATCAAACTCGCCGACCATATCATCGACATGGGACCTGAAGGCGGCAGGAAAGGCGGACTGGTTCTCTCGACGGGAACCCCTGAAGAGGTGGCGAAAAGCCAGCAAGGATATACACCCACATTCCTCCAAAGACTATTCAAATAAAGAACAAAAGTGTTCGAAAGAGGAAATAGACGGACAAATAGTGTTCGTTTTTTACAAAAATCGGATGATTTCTCCCAAAAACTACCGATATTTGCAATATGAATAACGATCGAAGAGAAACTAGACCATACGTCGGCCTGACAGAGCATAATTTTCAGGAGCCCGACTACCGGGATGGAGATCTGACTATCATTAACCATTTGAGATACCACCCCCACATGCATCCGACACAGTTGGATATGGTTTTCGTTGCCGTATGCTTCGAGGGAGAATTCACCTTCGACATGGACGGCCATGAATACACCATCGTCAAAGATGAGATTTTCATCGGCCACCCGAATGCCATCTACGACAACTTTGTCATGAGCAAGGATCTGGACTGCAGACTGCTGTGCATCACAAAGTCATTGCTGATGTCCATGCTCTACCCCAACCAGCCACTCTGGAACAAGAGCCTCTTCCTCGACAAGCACAACCTGCTGCATCTGACTCCCATCGACAAACAACTACGGACGCACTTGTTTGCGTTGCTGATGTTCAATATCGAGGAGAAGACCGGTGCCTTCCAGAAAGAAATGATCCACGCCATTGTCCGTGTGCTGCTCTATGGCATCAGCCGGGCCCTTACCCAGCAGATTAACGTAGAGTCATCCCACGAGACCAACCAAAAGAAGATTCTCTTCGACAACTTTATCACCCTGCTGTCGTCGAGCGAGATCAAGAAGAATCCTCTCGCCTACTATGCCGACAAACTCTGTGTCTCGTCGCGCTACCTGACGATGGTATGCCGTGATGTCAGCAAGAAGACGGCCTACGACTGGATCAGTGAGTATGTGCAGAACGATGTGCGCTTCTACCTGCTCCACTCCAACTCACCATCAAGGAGATTGCCATGAAACTCGGTTTCTGCAACCTCTCCTTCTTCGGCAAGTACGTCCGCGAGAACTTCGGCGTCTCCCCCTCTGAATACCGCAAGCAACTGAAAGACAAATAGAAAGTAGTGCCATAGTCTGTCATGTGTTGAGACAGGTTCCTCAGACAATTATTTCTTTATGCTTTCTACGCGTGTATAGTTATTGACCTCGTTATTCTTGTTGTGAAGGGTCATGCAGTTTCCGTTAAAATAGGTAATTTGTGTCAGAAGCGAAAGCGGCATAACCGCGACAATCATATCCTTCATCTGCATAATCCTTTCATTCAATTTCGCTTTATTATTGCTGACCGTTTGAGCATCCATGCCTGCTTTTGGAATATAATCTACAGACACTTTGGCCGTACTACGGTCAAAATTGATGGTCAAGCCCTTGCCACCCTCAATGAAATAACGGCCTTGCAATTCAGCATATATTCTAACATCGCCAACGCTAGCGAGCAACGGATTATCATTCGCATAGCGATTACTCATAAACAGAGTTGCATGACCGCTATTGCTAAAGGTATAATAAAAAGATACCAGGCTCTTTTCTCCCGCATTATAATTCTCACCTGTGGTCCATATACCCACAATGTCTTGTGCCACAGCTGTCAGTGTAAAAGACAGCAAGCAAACGATAGTTATGATAGTTTTTTTCATAATTATTTGTTTGTTGGATATTATTGTATTTGTTTGCCAACGTACATCACGCGGTTACTGAGCCAATGGAACTTCACAAAGCCTTCGAAAGCATCGTTGCCCGTGTTATAGTTGGTAATGACGATAGCATAAGTCTCACCGCTCTTCTTCCAGTTGAAGTGAGCATCCTCCATCACCACAGGATGGCGAGTGATGTGGCAGCCCAACTGTATGGCACGATCAATAAGTGCCTTGGGTGTGCCTGTCAGTATTCGGAACTGATCAAACATAGAATTGACGTAGGTCGGTGCGAACCCTTCAGATAAGAGTTGCTTCTTTGTTGCCATACTTTTCTCCTTGAGTTGTTTACAAGAAGCAGCAATCTCTTGGTCTATAATATCAGAAATAGTACCTATGTTCTTGGCAAACTGATTAATCTGCCTGTCTGTCATGCCATGATCAAACTTCAATACAGTGCCATTGGCCTTTGTGAGTGTTCCATACCAATAACGCACCTGTAAGTCACTCAAAGTGGGTATTTCAAGAATGGCCTGACAGAATCCTTGATAGTCAGATACTCTTCCATAACTATTAACAAGTGTGCCGTCACCGTCGAACAAGCCGACAGTTCCACCACCTTCATACTTGTCGCCATTGTTGTATTCTATGATGAACCACTTTCCTTCATTGTCTGTATCAAACGTGACGACCCCATCATCAAAGTAATGTTTGAAAGCCTTAATAGTGCCAGTGGTCGTATTCATCTTAAAATACTCATTAGACTTCTGCGCCTTCTTCAAGGCGGTCATCTCCTCATCCAAACCTCCATCCCTAGTAAAGACAACAGGCATACCATTTCCAGCAATTGTCAATTGACGGTCTGTAATGGAAGAAACGATTGCCGTACTCAGAATCGTATTTAACATCTGGGTAAATTGATTTTCCTTAGCATCAGCATTGGTTTTTACTGTAGCCGGAATCGTTCCGTCTGTGTTGTACTTCCGTATTAGGTTGGTAGCCGTCTTCTGAGATGGATCCCAGTTAAACATGATTCGGTTATCCATTAACTTAAAGGTACCTACAGCCTTAAAGGTCTTACTGGCATAATAAGGCTTACCTAACAAATCCTTAGTTCCTGTACCATAATAATTGGCAGATAATTCAAGCATCGCTATATTGTCAGCACTTAAATCCAACGTAAAATAGCAATACGAATTTCCCATCTGGTAGGCATCAGTCATTTTCCACTGCCCCACAACATCAAGCAACACCAGGGCGAGAGTCTTATCCTCCTCTAACGCTTTCTGACGTGCCTCTGCCCGAGCAACCAATTCTTCTTCATTGAAACCGCGACGATAATTTACCTTGGTGCCGTCTTCCTTTGTAACAGTACCGTTTATTAGCCTAGGACTGAATGAGGCCAACGACGAGGCTTTCATAACAATATTAAACACGGTCTTTGCATCATAATCGCTCATTTTCTTGATATCACTTATGATAAAAACGCCATTCGACAGTCTTATATCGCCTGAGGCCCTAGATTTATCAGGATAACGCAAAAACCATGTATCGGGATATGTGTCGTCATCAACATAACTAATAATATTACCATCATCTAACGATCTTAAAAGCATTTCAACAGTTCCTTTCTTGTTACTTTTTTCATCGTAATGATACCAGAAAATGTCATTATTTGCATATTCTATCTTTATAACATATTCTTCATCATCCAGTACCATTCGTTCGATGGTTGTGCTATCAACCAATGTCACTTTACTTGGTCTTTTCAAGAAAGTCCATGGTTCTGTGATGCCTGCAAAACCTTTCTCAATTAGATTCCTTATCGGGTCTGTACCACTACTTGAATAATTTACTTTTGAAGTCGGCAGAATAGTGCAATTTGCTTCTGCTGTTGCCGTATTTTTATTGCCTATGTCGCTCAATTTTAATGGTGCGGAGAATTCATTATCTACGAGAGAGCCAGGAATGGTGGTATTGAAAACAAACTGTTTGAGATCGATGGAGCTAGCAAGAGGTGTACGAACCAGTGTTATAGGCCTTGCTGGATCGACTTTCAAAGTCACATCAAAAATATTATTTTTATATTTCGATGCTGACACGATGTATAGGTCACCTTCGTTTAGGGTGTAAGTTACTTTACTTCCATCAATTTCAACCTCATAATTAAGCGATCCTTGGAACTTCCATCCTGACGGAAACTTTAGTTGCGCATTAGTTACACTTCCATCTCCGACAAATGTTCCCACAAGGACATCTGTATAATTTCCACAGGTTGTTGTGAGCGTACCCTCACCTGTAGGAATATCACTCTTAGCCTTACCATCATAAATGATGGCTGCCCCATACTTAATTTTCTTTGCTTGGACTACAGTCGAGAAAGAAAGAACGGCTAATAAAAGCAGTAGGGAATAAAAAATTCTCTTCATAATTCAATTATATTGTTATTAATGAAATAATTATCGTTATCATATAAGAGTTTTTTCGAATGCAAAAGTACACAAAAAAAGGGGAGGGCGAAATATCTTTCCCGATTCTTTCGCTGGCTCAATTTGGTTCAAATTGGTTCAAATAGCGCTTTCCTTAGTAAAATTGACCCTTATGACTATCGCGTCAATAGTTTCTTAGCAGTCCTATCTTGTCAAGGTGACCCAAGTCGCATTGATCTGAGACACGTTTCCAGACTGTTTTCTCAATAGTGGATTGTTCCCTGTCCATACGATAGATACCAAGAAACACATAGAATCCATCGACGAGA
>CAJODF010000026.1 GCA_905233555.1 uncultured Prevotella sp.
AATTACAAAATTGATTGAAGTATGAGTACTTTTAAGGAAATGACCGACGAAGAGTTGGCATTGCTTTACGTAAATGGTAATAATAAGGCATTCGACGAATTGCTTTTGCGTGTTCAAGACAAGATCTTCACCTATATCATGTATATGGTGAAGGATGAGAACCTGGCCAACGACCTGTTCCAGGAGGCCTTTATCAAGGCCATCACCAAACTGCAGAACGGGCTTTACACCAATTCAGGCAAGTTTGTGTTCTGGATGACACGCATCGCGCATAACGTCATCATCGACCATTACCGTGAGATCAAGTGCGAGCGCATCATCGAGCCCACGAAGGACAACGACCTAGAAAACCTGAAGGGCGCCTCGGTGCTGGACACCTTCCGTGAAAGCGAGATGGTGAACGAACAGGTGAGGAAAGACGTGAAGCGACTGATGAACGCCCTGCCCGAGAATCAGCGGGAAGTGGTGTATATGCGTTTCTTCCAGCAGATGTCGTTCAAGGAGATTGCCGAAGAGACGGGTGTAAGCATCAACACCTCACTGGGCCGCATGCGCTATGCGCTCATCAACCTGAGGAAGTTGACGAGGCAGCATCGCGTGAATCTGCATTTAGAGTGATCGGAGGTCGCGGATAACCTGCTCAGGATCCTTGGCACCAAAGACGTAACTACCGCTGACGAGTACATCGACACCGGCTGCTACGAGGCGTGGGGCCGTCTCGCCCTGCACACCGCCATCCACCTCAATCAGCGTCTGACAGCCCTTTTCCGATATCAACCGACGCAGGCGCTTCACCTTGTCGATAGTGTTTTCGATGAACTTCTGTCCGCCGAACCCGGGGTTGACACTCATCAGCAGGACCATCTCCACATCGCCGATAATATCCTCCAGGAGCGACACGGGTGTCGAAGGATTCAGCGTGACACCGGCCTTCATGCCGGCATTGTGAATCTCCTGGATGGTGCGATGCAGATGGACCGTCGCCTCCACATGGACGTTCATCATCATGGCGCCAAGTTTGGCAGTCTGCTGAATGTAACGCTCGGGACGGTCGATCATGTAGTGAACGTCGAGGGGTTTGGTACATGCTTTGGCCACCGCCTCAAGTACAGGAAAGCCAAAGGAAATGTTGGGAACGAACGAGCCGTCCATCACGTCGAGGTGAAGCCAGTCGGCCTCACTGTGGTTGATCATCTGGATGTCGCGGTCGAGATGAAGGAAATCGGCAGCGAGCAATGAAGGGGATACTAATGTCATAATCCTTTTAATTCAGGCTCAGAGCCTGATTGTTGTTGTTAACGCGATAGGTGTAAGCGAACTGACGGATCAGGTTGAGCGTCTGCTCACGGGGTTTGAACGTTTCTGGAGTAAAATGCTTCATAGGCAATCATCATTTATTATGTTTACACCATAGAAACGTACGATACACCTATTTTATTGTATAAATATCGAATTTTTTATTACCGTTGAGAAAATCTTTGGCCATCATACGCTTTTTCCCTGCCAACTGCAGTTCTTCAAGTTGCAGAAGTTCATCGGCAGCAGCGATGCAGAGAGACTTTCCATCGATGACGATGGTGCCGGGATTCTGCGAGGCGGGACGAGCAGTCTTAGAGGTCTTGAAGATTTTCAGCACGGTCTCTTTGCCATCGGGATTCACCAGCGTGGTCCAGGCCCCGGGATAGGGACTCAGGCCCCGGATGAAATCATAGATTTGTTTGGCCGACAGTTGCCAGTTGATCTCACAGGTTTCCTTGAAAATCTTCGGGGCGGGACGCAGTTTCTGATCCGCCGTAAGCAAGCGCTCTTGCGGGATGCTTTCAGGATGACCGTCGGCTGCGATGATGCGTTCCAACGTTTCGAGGCAGATGTCGGCCCCGAGGTACATCAATCCGTCATAGACGTATTCCACATCAACAGTTTCGGGGATGTCGAAGGTCTTTTGCATAATGATGCGACCCGTATCAATATCATGATCGAGGAAGAAGGTGGTCACACCTGTCTGTGTCTCGCCGTTGATGACGGCCCAGTTGATGGGTGCCGCCCCACGATACTGGGGCAACAGGGCTGCATGCACATTAAATGTTCCGTATTTGGGCATACTCCATACAACCTCTGGTAACATACGAAATGCCACTACCACCTGCAGATTTGCCTGATAACTGCGCAACGCATCGACAAAAGCAGGGTCCTTCATCTTCTCAGGCTGGAGCACGGGAAGGTTGTGCTGCAAGGCATATTTCTTCACCTCCGAAGGCTGCAGTTCGTTCTGATGCCGTCCCACGGGCTTATCCGGCTGCGTCACCACAGCCACTACGTTATAGTCGTTCTCCACCAGAGCCTTCAGCGTTTCCACCGCAAACTCTGGCGTTCCCATAAACACAATTCGTAAATCTTCCTTCTTCATGATTCTTCAATTTTCAATCCTCACTCATGTCGTGTACCATCTTGCGATAAAGGGTATAGAGCCGCTGACGGGAAATGTAGCCTTTCAGATGGTTCTCGGCATCGAGCACGGGAAGCCAGTCGGCACGGGTACGGTCGAAGGTGCGCATCACCTCTGCCATCGGTGTCGTGTCATACAGCATGGCTTTGGGCTCTATCATCAACTGCGAGGCCGTGAAATGGTGGTAGAGTTCGATGCGGAACATCACGTTGCGTATCTTCATAATCTCCACCTCGCCGAGGAGCATCCCACCAGCATCGAGCACGGGCAACACGGAGGTATGGCTACGACTGATCTTTTGCACAATCTGTCCAAGTTCCATATCCTGTGAGACGTAGTCGTAATCGCGCTCAATCACCGAATCAAGATTCATCAGCGTCAATACGGCATGGTCTGTATGGTGGGTGAGCAATTGGCCCTCTTTGGCCAACCGCGCCCCGTAGATGCTATGCGGCTCGAAGATGATAATCGTGAGATAGGAACAGACACTAACCATCATCAGCGGCAACAGCAGATTGTAGCCACCCGTCAGTTCGGCAATCAGGAACATACCCGTCAACGGGGCATGCATCACACCCGACATCACACCTGCCATACCCATCAGGGCGAAGTTCTTCTCGGGGATATAGACACCAATCTGAAGGATATTCCAAAGACGCGAGAACAGAAATCCCGTGAAACAGCCGACAAACAGGCTCGGTGCAAACGTACCGCCGCAGCCGCCACCGCCATTGGTGGCCGACGTGGCTATGACCTTCATCAGGATGACCAAGGCAATATAGACCAGCAGGATACTCCCCTCACCCGCAAACATCGAGTTGTTGAGTATCTGATTCCAGTCGGCCTCCGTACGACCGTTTAGCAACAGGTTGATGCTGCTGTAGCCCTCACCATAGAGCGCCGGGAAGCAGAAGATCAACAGGCTCAGTACCGAACCGCCGATGGCCAGTTTGATGTGCGGATGGTTCTTATAGCGGGCAAACACACCCTCGCAGGCACTCATCATCCGGATGAAGTAGAGCGAGACCAGTCCACAAGAAATACCCAGGAGGATGCAAGCAGGGATACGCTGCACTGACCACTCGCTGTCGAGATGGAAGGTGAAGAGGGCAGCATCGCCGCTGAAGATATAGGTGAAGCACGTCGCCGTGACACACGAGACAAGGATAGGTAGCATGGCCGACATCGTCATGTCAATCAGCAACACCTCGACGGTAAAGACCAGTCCTGCTATCGGGGCCTTGAAGATGCCGGCGATGGCACCTGCAGCACCGCAGCCCACCAGCGTCATCAACATCTTGCGGTCCATGTGGAAGGCTTTTCCCAGGTTCGAGCCAATGGCAGAACCCGTCAGCACAATAGGCGCCTCAGCACCCACCGAACCGCCGAAGCCGATGGTGATGGCAGAGGCAATCACCGACGACCAGCAATTGTGCGATTTGAGCCGCGACTTGTTCATCGAGATCGCATAGAGGATGCGAGTGATGCCGTGCGAGATATTGTCCTTGACGATGTAACGCACAAAGAGCGAAGTGAGGTAGATACCAATAACGGGATAGACCAGATAGAGCCAGTTGGCATGCGACGTCTCGAATCCACTCGTCAACAGCATCACAATCTGGTTGATGATCCAGTGGAGCGTGAAGGCAGCAACGGCAGCAAAGAAGCCCACCAGCAGCGCGAGGATAAGCATGAACATCCGCTCGCTGACGTGCTCCACCCGCCACTCGTGCAGGCGCTCAAAGAAGCCTGATTTCCTTGTAGTTACTGCCACCTCCATTTTTCACTTTCTTATAATTGTCACTTCTCCGTTCTCCCGCAGTCGGATAATGCTGGAGGGAGTGTGGGGCTTGTGCTCCTGACGGCGACTCCAGCAGACGTAATCCACCGCATCGAGAATGCGCTGGTCGATGTCACAATAGTTCTGTGCCGCAGGCTCACCGCTGATGTTCGCTGATGTTGAGACGATTGCCTTCTGGAAACGGTAACAGAGTTCCTTCGAGAAGGGCTCGTTAGTGATGCGAATGCCTATCGACCCATCCTCGGCAATCAGGTTTGGTGCCAGGTTGATAGCCCCGTCGAGTATCAAGGTGGTAGGCTTTGCATCTGATTCCTTCAGGCTGTCGATAAGTTGCCAAGCAACATCGGGTACATTTCTGATGTAACGCTGCATTCGGGCATCGCTATCTACCAAACAGATGAGTGCCTTAGAGTCATCACGCTGTTTGATCTGATAGACCCTGGCAACAGCCTCGGCATTCGTAGCATCACAGCCAATGCCCCAAACGGTGTCAGTCGGATAGAGTATCACCCCACCCTTTCGCATCGTCTCTACTGCCTGTCTTATATCTTCTTCGCTTGTCATATACGTATTTAGAATGAGGGATTAATAACGAAACGGATGCCGTGCTCCGATGCGGTTGGCAGATTGCGATAATTGATGCGGTGGACATACTCGATCTGTATAAGACTGAGGATGTTCTGCACACCGACGGCATACTCCAAGTAAGGCACCTTGCTGTCCATGACGAAACTGTTGGCGGGGAACACCATCAGTTTACTACTCGTCTGGTTCTGAGCCAGATAGGGATTGTTCTTATCTGAGAGTGCGCCCCAGAGACCCTTGAACTCAAAGATTTCGCGCAACTTGAGTTTACGGAGCAGGGGGATGCGGTTCAGCAGTTTTCCGCCCATCTCCCAAGTGAGCATCAGCGAGGCATAACGGTCATTGAGGAATTCCATGTTGTTCACCATATTGAACAACTGCGGGGAAACGATGTACGAGAGGTTGGCCTGCGGCATCGGCAGCAGGGGCCAGGGTACCTGGTTCCATTGTGCGCCGAGGCGCAATCGTGAATCAATCTTTCCCCAACTCATGGGCAGCCACGTCCGACGATACCACTCGAACTCGGTGTAGTTATAGTTGTAGTCGCCACCCAACAATCCCTGATAGCCGACGGTGTGCTGCAGTTGCACAAACCATGCATCACGATTCATCGTGTTGCGGCGCTGCTTCGTGTTAACGAACTTCTCATCAGGGGCATAGCGGATGCCGAAGGTCGATTCGGTGTAACGCATCTTGTCGAGCAGCACAGAACCCGGATTCACGGGACGTAATTCCATCGTGCCGACTGGTTCAATCTTCTCGGTTTTCAGGTCGGCAGTGAAACGCCAGTGGTTAGGTGTTTCATACTCGTAGGCCAGCCGTTGGGTGTTATACATAAACATCTTGTCGATGTCGTGTACCTTGAACGAGGAGAACACATTGTCTTTGTCGGTGACGGCATACTTGTCGCTTGGCAAGGCCACATCACGCTTCGAGGAGAAGATAAAATGATTGACGGGGAACTCTTGCGGCAGATACTGCTTGGCAGGAAACGAATAGGTCAGTTCGGCGTTATAGTAGTTCTCATGCGTCTTAGTACCGTAGGCGTAATAGCCCTTCACAAAGAGATGCGGGTTGAGGTTTGCCGTTGTCTGCCCACCGACCCTGAGGCGCAGGCCGTCATAAAAGTTCTGTGAGATAAAGGTATTGATAGGACCTACATCGAACTTACTGGGCTTTTCCCGCGTACCGGTTTCCAAGTAGTTCTCGAAGAGGGCCTTGAGTACGAAGATAACATATTTGAAGCCTTTCAACTGTTCGAGATGATCGAGGAATCCGCCCATGCCCGCCTCACTTCTGGTGAACTCCACCTGACGGTGTTCCTGCCAGAATTCGTCACTACGGTGATCGGAACCACGCTCCACCTGCAGCGGATTCTTGCTTTTGAAGCGCTCACGTGGCAACGGGTCGAAAGAGAAATCGGTCTTACGCGTGGTACGTGTCACCACGGCTTTCTGGATCCACTCTGTCAGCATTAGTTCCACGATCATATCATCAACAGTAAGCAACCACTCGTCGTTCTCCTGCTGGGCAAACTCCTGCATACATTGCATCGACTCTATCCAGTTGATGTCAGTGGATCGGGGAAGCATCAGTTCACAGCGCTTCACCTGATAGGTGGAGTCGTCGAGGATATATATCTGTCCTCGGAAACCGTAATCCTGTATATTATTCGGCAGGAAGTCGAGGTGGATACAACGGTCGTTGCCCACATAGACGGTGTCGGCGATGTAGTAGCGATAGAACTGGATAGCATCGCGACCGATGGGCGAACTGAACTTGTGGCGCAGCAGGAGGATATAGTCGTCATAGATATCCACATCGGCAAACACCTCACGCATCACAGTGGTCAGTATCTCACCTGTCTGGAACAGGTCGTTGACACCACTCGAACGGGTTCCTTTCACAATGGTTCGCTCGGACTTCGGATCCTTCCGCCAAAGTTGCTCAGTCACCATTTCATCGACAGTTAACGGCAGCACCATCTTGTCGGTATATTGACTGCTATCCACTTGTTCGCGCAACCAAGGGTATCTCTTGAACATACCCTTCTCGAGCGTCTCGGGCTTCAGATCGTTCAGGCCGAGACCGATTTTCTGGTAGTTCAGGTAACGATAAAAATCGTGGTGCTTCAGGTCGGCCTTCTTCTTATTGGCAATCACCTTGCGCATCAGTTCCACAGCAGGATTATCCTTACGACGGTAACGCGTTTTCTTCTTCGACTTCACCGTTACCTCTTTCAGCGTCTGGTTGTCAGCAGCCAATCGAATGGTCATCTGTCCTGAAGTCTGCGGACCAACATTGATGACCTGCTCCCGGTAACCGACGGAACTGATGGTCAGTCGCCAGCCATTATGGCGGTCAATCCGGAAACGACCCTCACCGTTGGCAATCGTAGAGACACGATTTCCTTTGTACTGGACAGTAGCATATGGTATGGGGTAGCCGTCGGCGGCATCAACCACCACACCGGAAATCTGCGCCAGCATCAGCATGGGTATCGTCAGCAGAACAGACAGCAGGAATATTCTCAAGCCTTTAGAACTCACTGGTGAAATGGAATTTAATATGTTTAAAATCCTCCTGCGCCATCGAGAGCACATAGCCGGAATCGGCAAGGAATACGTCGCGTCCCTCCTTGTCCTTGGCCATATACTGGTACTTACGCTTCTTGAAATTCTCCAGTTCCTTGTCGTCGTCGCTCTCAATCCAACAGGCTTTATAAAGGTGTACAGGCTCCCAACGGCACTTGGCGTTGTACTCGTTCTCCAAACGGTACTGGATGACCTCAAACTGCAACTGACCCACCGTACCGACAATTTTACGGTTGTTGAATTGGTTTACAAAGAGTTGTGCCACACCTTCGTCCATCAGTTGGTCGATACCCTTTTGCAACTGTTTCGACTTCATCGGGTCATCGTTCTCAATGTACTTGAAGAGTTCGGGCGAGAAAGATGGCAGGCCGCGGAAATGCAACTGTTCACCCTCGGTCAATGTGTCCCCAATCTTGAAGATACCACCGGTATCAGGCAATCCCACGATATCGCCGGGCCACGCCTCATCGATGGTACTCTTGCGCTGCGCCATGAACTGCGTGGGCGAGGTGAAGCGCATGGTCTTGCCCTGACGAACATGCAGATAAGGCTGGTTGCGCTGGAATTTTCCTGAGCAAACCTTACAAAAAGCAATACACGAGCGGTGGTTGGGATCGATATTGGCTGTAATCTTAAAGATAAAGCCTGTAAACTTGGACTCCTCGGGCTGCACATCGCGCTCCTCAGCCTTCGTGGGACGGGGCGACGGAGCAATCTCTACAAAACAGTTCAAGAGTTCCTGCACACCGAAATTGTTCAGAGCAGAGCCGAAAAAAACGGGGGCTACCTCAGCCGAGCGATAGGTCTCGACATCAAACTCGGGATAAACACCATCCACCAACTCAAGATCCTCGCGGAGTTTTTCGGCATTCTGCTCCCCTACCCGCTTGTCGAGTTCATCGCTGTTGATATCCACTTCCACTTTATCGGTCACGCGCTGCTTATCTGGCGTAAAGAGATCAAGTTTCTGTTCGTAGATATTATACACGCCCTTGAACTTCGCACCCTGATTGATGGGCCACGACAGCGGACGCACCTTGATTTCCAGTTCCTGTTCCAATTCGTCGAGCAGGTCAAAAGGGTCACGACCCTCACGGTCCATCTTGTTGATAAAGATGATAACTGGGGTCTTACGCATACGACAGACTGTCATCAACTTACGTGTCTGCGTTTCCACACCCTTGGCACCATCCACCACAATGATGGCGGAATCGACAGCCGTCAGTGTACGGAAGGTATCCTCAGCAAAGTCCTGGTGACCTGGGGTGTCCAGAATATTCACCTTATATTCTATATCAGAGCCCGCGGGGGTATAGTCAAACTCCATCACCGAAGTGGAAACCGAGATACCACGCTGTTTCTCGATATCCATCCAGTCGGAAGTGGCGGTTTTCTTGATCTTGTTGTTCTTGACGGCACCAGCCACCTGTATCTGTCCACCAAACAGCAGGAACTTCTCCGTCAGTGTGGTCTTACCCGCATCCGGGTGCGATATAATCGCGAATGTCCTTCTTCTTTCTATTTCCTGATTCATTCAATCTTTCAATTTTTCAATACATTCGGCGAGGCTTTCCTCCCAATAGGGAACCTCAATACCATAAGTCTGCTTTATCTTTGTCTTGTCGAGCACGGAATAGTGCGGACGGTTGGCTGCTGTGGGATACTCCTCAGTATGGAGTGGACGCACATGACAAGTGGTAATACCAGCAATGCGATGGATAGCCTTCGTGAAATCGTACCACGAGATGATACCCTCGTTCGAATAATGATAGATGCCCGGTACGATACCCTTGTTGATGGCAGAGAAGATGGCTACAGCCAGATCACGGGCATATGTCGGTGTACCAATCTGGTCGAAGATTACACCCAGTTCAGGTTTCTCCTTACCGAGACGAATCATCGTCTTCACAAAGTTATTGCCGAAGGTGGAATATAACCACGCCGTACGGATAATCATGGCCTTCTTGCAAAATTTCGTCACGCCCAGTTCACCAGCCAGCTTTGTCGAACCATAGACGCTATCGGGACAAGGGGTGTCGGTCTCCACATACGGAGTATGTTTGGTACCATTGAACACGTAGTCGGTAGAGATCTGAATAATCCAACCCCCACGTTTCTCGACAGCAGCAGCGAGATATGCCGGCGCCACCGTGTTGAGTGTTGTACAGAGTTCCTTATTGTCCTCCGCCTTATCCACAGCGGTATAAGCGGCACAGTTCACAATACCGTCAATCTCATTGGTTGCGACAAAATCCTCTATAGCCTTTTGGTTGGTGATATCCAATTCGCCTACATCCGTATTAAAATAGGTATGTTGGGGATTCTCTTTCTCCAACAATTGCATCTCGTTTCCTAATTGGCCATTACAGCCTGTAATCAATATCTTCATAATTAATCTGTATAATCCAAGGCTTTATTCGAATTTTAACCCTTCTTCTTTATCCTTTTTATAATAGTCGCTGAGCATCCCGATGAAGGTGGTGATTTCCTTCACGGCATGCGCCGTATCTGGCGATATATCCTTTTTCTGCAGTCGCAGCAACATCACACCGTAGAGCGAGTTGAAACAGGTCTCAATCTCGTTCTCTTCTTTATTGGCCCCACGGTTGCGCAGTTCCACGATGAACGGCAGCACCTTGTAGTACTCTGCATTATAAAACGGGAACTTTGTCGATTGCAACAGCTGATCGTGAAGTTCGATGAGCATCTGCATCGTCACCTTGTTGATCTGCAAATGTCCTTTCTCACGACAGCCCTCCTGGTTCATCATACGAATCAGGTTGCCAAACCAGTCAAGTTCCTCTTCCTTTTGTTCTTCCGTATAATCAAAGCGACTCACCCATTCGTCACGGATGCGTCTCAGCGAGCAGTCGAAAGCCCGTATTGTATCCTCTACTTGCCACATATACAGCAGATATTCGGCAATATTCTTCTTTCTTAATTCCTGTGCTACAAACATAACTTAAAAAAATCTCACCAAGTTCGTCGTCGTACCTAAGAGCATGATGACACTACCGATAATCACTGCCACACCGATTACCTGATTGATAATCTTAATACCATTCTTATCGAACTTGGTCCGTATCTTATCCACCAGCCATGTCAGGCCCCACCACCACAACAATGCTCCACCTACAATACTGGCAAAACCTACTACCATCTCAAACGGATGATTGGGCAACACAAAGGCAAACTGGGCATACATGGCCAGGAACAAGAAGATGATCAGCGGATTGGAAAAGGTGACGAGGAAAGCCGTCCAAGCATTGTACCACAATGAGCCCTTCTGTTGTCCTGACTGGTGCATTTTCTTTGTCGGATCTGTCCGATAAGTATAAAATCCGAAACAGAGCAGCATGATACTACCTGCAATCTGAAGATAGAACCTATTCTGATCATTGTTGATCAAATCCATGACGAACGACATACCATAGCCAGCAATGGCTGCATAAATAATGTCGCTGGCCGAAGCACCGATTCCCGTAGCCAATCCGTACCAGCGCCCTTTGTTCAGCGTGCGCTGCACACATAGGATACCGACAGGCCCCATCGGAGCGGATGCGATCACTCCAATCATCATCCCCTTGAAGATAAAATCCAATATATTGATTGTTATCACCATCTTTTCTCTGTTTTAGCCTACCCTGAGACACATAATCGTCAGGTCATCGTTGGGCTCAGCGCCATCACGGTGCGCCTGCACGGCAGCTCTCAGGGACTCCACAACCTCCTTGGCTGTAATATCCTTCATTGAACGAAGCATTTCCAACAACCTGTCATCGCCGAACTGCTCCTGACTCCTGTTTTCTGCCTCATTCAGTCCATCAGTATAGACCACCATCAAACGTCCCTTGATATTATCCATCCGTTCTCCGTCATAGTCCAGGTCGGGCCAGAGACTGATAGGCGCATTAGGCAGCATATCGACAAATTCGCCTCCCTGCTCATCACTCATAAACGGTGGATTATGACCGGCATTACAATAGTCCATAAAACCTTCTTTCAGGTCAATACGACCGATGAACATCGTAACGAACATACCCTGCTCGTTGTCTTCAGAAAGGATCCTGTTCATTCTTGTGGCAATTTCGGCGGGCATCATGTGCTGGGTAGCCAACGTACGGAACAGCCTAGTGGCCTGTGCCATGAAGAGCGAGGCTGGCACACCCTTACCACTCACATCACCCAGACAGACGTAGAGTTCATCACCCATTAGCAGGTAACCATAAAGGTCACCTCCCACCTCCTTCGCCGGCTCTATCGAGGCATAGATGTCAAGGCCTTCACGATCAGGGAAGATATTCGGCACCATCGACATCTGGATATCCCTCGCAATGCGCAGTTCACTCTCGATACGCTCTCGGTGAGCCGTTGCCTCTTCCAACTGGTCGTAGGCCTGCTGCAGTTTCTCATGGGCAGCAGTCAGACGCTGGGTAGCACTTCGCTTATGAAGCGTATAGACAAGGAAGAACACGATAATCAGCACCAAGGCGATACCCGTTGCCAACAGCCGCTGACGCGATAGTTTTGCCTGCTGTTGGGAAATCTCGGCCTCCTTACCCTGTGTATCGTAGATGGTAGCAAGTTCCGCAGTGGCACTGTTCTTCTGATCGGTAATGGCATCGTCGAGCAACGAGAGGATGCGTTCTCCCATCACTCGGGCGGAGTCTCTGCGACCCGCCTCTGCATTGGCCCTGTACTTAGGCAACAGATAAAGTTGGATGTTATCGATCGAGGGCTCCATGCCCCAGTGCTCCATCGTCTCGTCAAGATAGCGGTAGTTGTCGGCGGCCTCCGCATAGCGGTGTGCAGCCACCAAGTAATCGTTAGCATTGATATGACCAGCACCGGTCTTGGAATAATCTGTCTTCAGAAAAGCCTGATAGGCCTTGGCGGCCTCGTCGGGCTTATTCAGTCCCTGAAGGGCCACGGCCCGCATAATCTCGATACGACCCTGGTATTCATCGAAGTATTCCACACGGGCATCATGCCTCTGGCGGTACTTGCCCAACAACATCTCCGTACGGTCAATCCAATAGATCGATTCCGCATAGCGACGAGTGTTGATATAGGCCAGACTCGTATAGACCGTTCCCAACACGGCCTCCTGAAAACCTCGGCTTGTACTATCCGACTGCCACCGGTTGGCATAATGGCCACGAGCCTTGAGGAAACTCTCGTTGGCTTCCTTGTCCTGTCCAAGATTCAACTGACAACAGCCAATATTGTTCAGCAGAATGGCATAGTCTATGTCTGAGCCGATACCCGACTCCTCCATCTTCTTCACGGCAGGGATAGCCACGATTAGCGCACCTTCATAATCACCTTTCACGAGCAGCAGTTCAGAGAGACGACGGGCACATTTGTTATAACTTAACTGATCCTCGTCATTCTCCACCTTACATTCGACAGCTTTTCTGTAATATAACTCCGACATGCGGTAATGTCCCTCATGATAATAGGACACGCCCCGCCAGCGGTTGGCATCCAAGGGGGAGATGATACCCGCCACCTCAAAACTGTCAGCCAACTGTCGCATACGCTCATAGTCCTTGGCTACACCGACATCAAACAGCACGCTGTCGGCCCTGCTGGCCTTCAGTGTCGGTCTTCGTCTTGTCACGCCATCACACGCGACAATAACCACGACAAGAGCGACAAATAATATAGCAAATATATGCCTTGATAGCCTTCGCATATATAATATTCTTTATTCGATGGTGCAAAGATATAAAAAAAACTGAAAACGAATGGTTAATTTCCTTAAAAAAAATGATTTCGTAAGCAAATTTTAATTATCTTTGTCTCGCATTAGTGAATAATTAATTAAACCATCATAAAATATGAACGAACAAAATGCAGCAATCAAGCCGTATGTCATCGGCTTGGATTTAGGAGGAACGAACTCCGTATTTGGCATCGTAGATGCACGTGGTGACATCAAGGCAACAACCGCCATCAAGACGGGTGGTTACGAGAAAGTAGAGGACTATGTGGATGCCTGTGTAGAGGCTCTGCAGGTCATCATCGACCAAATAGGCGGTATTGAGAAGATTAAGGCGATGGGTATCGGTGCACCAAATGCCAACTACTACACAGGAACCATCGAGTTCGCCCCGAACCTGCCCTGGGCACACGACGGTGTGGTACCGTTGGCAAAACTGTTCAGCGAGCGCCTGAACAATATCCCCGTAGCCATGACCAACGATGCCAATGCAGCCGCCATCGGTGAGATGGTCTATGGTGTGGCTCGCGGCATGAAGAATTTCATCGTCATCACTTTGGGTACAGGCGTGGGCTCTGGCATCGTCGTAAATGGACAGTTACTCTACGGACATGACGGCTTTGCCGGTGAATTGGGTCACGTCACGATGGTGCGCGGCGAAGAGGGCCGTCCCTGCGGCTGTGGTCGAAAGGGTTGCCTGGAAGCCTACTGCTCTGCAACAGGTGTGGCCCGCACGGCTCGTGAACTGCTGATGAAAACAGACCGACCTTCACTGCTGCGCGAGATGGATCCGGAGAAGATAACTTCCCTCGACGTATCCATTGCTGCCGGTAAAGGCGATGAACTGGCCAAGGAAATCTATGAATTTACTGGTAAGATGCTCGGTGAGGCTTGTGCCGACTTCGCTGCTTTCAGCAGTCCAGAGGCATTCATCTTCTTCGGAGGCATGGTCAAGGCTGGCGACCTGATTATGAAACCCATTCAGGAAGCCTACAACAACCATGTACTGAAAATCTTTAAGAACAAGGCACAGTTCCTCGTGAGCGGCCTCGACGGTGCAAGTGCAGCCGTACTCGGAGCCTCCGCCATCGGCTGGGAGATCCAGTAATTCCTTCCTGATAATCTGTGGCTAAAAAATGAGGTTGGTGCAGGACGCTACCAACCTCTAAATATAATTGATAAGGTGAATCAGCAAATGGCTGATAAGAATCTTATCGGCGGCAAATATACGGTTTATTTACATATTTTGCAAATTTTTTGGCAAAAATCTGCAAAATAAGACCGAAATTTAATGGAAAGCCCATTTTTTTTGCTAACTTTGCAGAGGAATAATGATAATTACAAAAACAATCAAGTATGGAAAAGAAGAAACTATTAGTTATCTTGATGATGGGCGTCGGCGCCCTGACGGTAAATGCACAGCAATTGCCTTATCAAAACCCCAACCTGACAGCCAGCCAACGCGCAGACGACCTGCTCGGCCGACTGACACTCGAAGAGAAAGTGAGTCTGATGATGGACACATCGCCCGCCATCGAACGACTCGGCATCCCGCAGTTCCAGTGGTGGAACGAAGCCCTTCACGGCATCGGCCGCAACGGCTACGCCACCGTGTTTCCCATCACAATGGCAATGGCCGCTTCATGGGACGACGCATTACTGCACAAGGTATTTACTGCCGTGAGCGATGAGGCGCGGGTAAAAGCCCGTCAGGCGAAGCAATCGGGAAATATCAAGCGCTACCAGAGCCTGTCGTTCTGGACACCAAACATCAACATCTTCCGCGACCCCCGCTGGGGACGCGGACAGGAAACCTATGGCGAGGACCCCTACCTTACCTCGAAGATGGGACTCGCTGTGGTGCGCGGCCTGCAGGGTGTGGGATATCACGGCGAAGACCTCGGCGTCAGCAAATATCGCAAGTTGCTCGCCTGCGCCAAGCACTATGCGGTGCACAGCGGGCCTGAGTGGAACCGCCACACTTTCGACGTGGAGAACCTGCCCGAGCGCGACCTCTGGGAAACCTACCTACCCGCTTTCAAGGCCCTGGTGCAGGAGGGAAAGGTGGCCGAGGTGATGTGCGCCTACCAGCGGGTCGATGGTCAGCCTTGCTGCTTGCAGACTCGTTACGAACAGCAGATACTACGCGACGAATGGGGCTTCGAAGGACTGATTACCAGTGACTGCGGTGCCATCCGCGACTTCCTGCCCCGCTGGCACAATACCGCTAAGGACAGCCCCGAAGCATCGGCCCAAGCCGTACTCGCCGGCACCGACGTGGAGTGCGGATCCGAATACAGGAACCTGCCCGAAGCCGTACGCCGCGGGGATATCAAGGAGACCGACCTCGACAAGAGCCTGCGGCGACTGCTCATAGCCCGCTTCGAACTCGGCGACTTCGATCCCGACGACCTAAATCCCTGGACGAGGATCCCCGAGAGCGTCATCGCCTCGAAGGAACACAAGCAACTCGCCCTCGACATGGCCCGCAAGAGCATTGTGCTGCTGAAGAACAACGGCGCTCTGCCACTGAAATCGTCAAATAGACAGATTGTCATCATGGGCCCCAACGCCAACGACTCCGTGATGATGTGGGGCAACTATAGCGGTTATCCCACGAAGACCGTCACCGCCCTCGAAGGCATCCGCCAAATAACGCCCGCCAAATACGTCCTCGGCTGCGGACTCACGAGGAATGAGCAGATCGAGAGCCAGTTCGGTGCCATCCGCGACCCACAGGGCCGACAGGGATTGCAGATCACTTATTGGAACAAT
Source organism: uncultured Prevotella sp. (assembly GCA_905233555.1). Classification (GTDB taxonomy): domain Bacteria; phylum Bacteroidota; class Bacteroidia; order Bacteroidales; family Bacteroidaceae; genus Prevotella. The sequence continues at coordinate 15,927 of CAJODF010000026.1, forward strand.
ACTGAGCAGGAGGGTGAGCCCGTGACTGTAGTCAACGCCCAGCAGGCGCTGAAACTGAGCAACGGCGGCAATACCGTCTTCGCCCCGGGCGTAAATCTCGAGAACTTCTCCGCCCGTATGGAGGGCACATTGACGCCGCAGAAAGACGAAACGCTCATCTTTACCATCAGCGGCGATGACCGGTTGCGCTTGCTCGTGAACGGCGACACGCTGGTGAACTACTGGACTGCCCGCCAGCGCATCCAGGTGGGCCGACATGAAATGCAGGTGAAGGCCGGACAGGCCTACCGCATAAAGATAGAATATGTGCAAGAATCGGGCTTCGCCTCGCTGGCCTTCGACGTGCAGCGGAAGATAGCACCCACCGCCGAAGAGTTGCTAGCTGAGGTCGGAGAGGCTGAGACCGTCGTCTTCGTGGGCGGCATCTCCCCCAGTCTCGAAGGCGAAGAGATGCGCGTCAGCGAACCAGGCTTTCGCGGCGGCGACCGCGAGAGCATCGAACTGCCGCAGGCACAGCGCGACGTACTCGCCATGCTCCATAAGGCCGGCAAGAAAGTGGTCTTCGTCAACTGTTCCGGCTCGGCCATCGCCCTCACGCCAGAACTGGAATCGTGCGACGCCATCCTCCAGTGGTGGTACGGCGGCGAGCAGGGCGGCACAGCCCTCGCCGAGGTACTCTTCGGCCAGACTAACCCCAGCGGCAAACTGCCCGTCACCTTCTACCGGAGCACAGCCGACCTGCCCGACTTCCTCGAGTACTCAATGAAGAACCGCACTTACCGCTACTTCACCGGTGAGCCGCTCTTCCCCTTCGGCTACGGTCTGAGTTACACGACTTTCCAGATCGGCAAGCCAACTTATAAGAATAATAAGGTACAGGTGCGCGTCACGAATACCGGCACCAAAGAAGGCACCGAGACCGTGCAGGTGTATATCCGCAACACCGCCGACAGCGAGGGTCCCCTGAAGTCGCTCCGCGCCTACAGTCAGGTGGCGCTCAAACCCGGCGAGGCGAAGTCCGTCAGTATCGACCTGCCCCGCAGCAGTTTCGAGGGCTGGGATGCGCAGACGAACACGATGCGGGTCATCCCCAGCAAATATGAAATCATGGTCGGCAATAGTAGTGCCAGCAAAGACCAACAGATGCTAACCGTAAACATCCGATAATGTTTAATGGGCTGACATTATTTCCGATGCCAGCCCATTTTCTTTTTACACTTAAACCTTCTGATATTTAAAACGGCTCAGCGCTGCGCTTTTTGAAGACCCGCTCCTCGACAGTCTGGAAGATGACAAAGAGACAGGGCACGATGAACAGCAGGGCAACGGTGCCGATGAGCATACCGCCGATGGCACCCACGCCAAGCGAGCGGTTGCCGTTGGCTCCTACGCCCGTGGCCAGCGCCAGGGGCAGCAGGCCGAAGACCATGGTAAGCGACGTCATCAGGATGGGACGCAGACGGACGGCAGCAGCATCAAGGGCGGCAGCCACGATGCCCATGCCCTGGCGGCGGCGGGCGGAGGCATACTCCGTCAGCAGGATTGCCGTCTTCGAAAGCAGGCCGATCAGCATGATCAGTCCCGTCTGCATATAGATATTGTTCTCCAGGCCCCACAGGTGCGCGAAGATGAATGAGCCCGCCAGTCCGAAGGGCACGCTCAAGATGACAGCGAGGGGGATGAACAGACTCTCGTAAAGGGCGCAGAGGATGAGATAGATGAAGACGATGCAGATGACGAAGACCAAGGCTGTGGTGTTCTGCGACGAGGCCTCCTCACGGGTCATGCCGCCAAACTCGTAACCGTAGCCCTCAGGCAGCACTTCAGCGGCGGTTTCGCGGATGGCCTGGATCATCTGGCCGCTACTATAGCCGTCGGCAGCCGTTCCACTGACGAGGATGGATGGGAAGAGGTTGAAGCGCGAGAGCGTTTCTGAACCGTAGATGCGGGTCAGCGTGACATATTGGCCGATAGGCGACATCTCGCCCTTGTTGTTCCTGACGAAGATATTGTTGAGCGACTCCGTGTCGAGACGATACTCCGGCGAGGCCTGCACCATCACACGATAGAGTTTGGTGAAGCGCACGAAGTTCGAGGCGTAGTTGCCGCCGACATATCCGCCGAGGGCTCCCAGCACGTCGCTGGGCGACACGCCACGACGCTTGCACAGGGCGGCATCAACCTCAATACGGTACTGCGGGTACTTTAACGAGAAGTTAGTGAAGGCACGACTGATCTCCGGCCGCTCGTTCAGTGCGGCAATGAGTTGGTTGGTCTGCGCCAGCAGGTCATTGATGGTTCCGCCGTGTTTGTCCTGTATGTGGAGTTCAAAGCCGTTAAGCCGCCCGAAGCCCGGCAGCATGTTCTGCGTATTCACCTGAATCTTAGCGTTAGCGATATCGGCGGTACGACGGTAGATTTCATCCACGATGCTCTGCACATCGTCGCCTTTGCCCTTGCGCTCGCCCCACTTCTTCAGTTTCAGCGTGAAGTTACCGTTCGACGACGACTGCTCGAAGTTGTTCGAGTTGCCGGCGATGAGCGAGTAAATACGGATCTGGGGAATGTCCTTGACGCGCTTCTCCACCTCCTTCAGGATATTATACGTCTGCTGGAGACTACTGCCCGGCGAGGCCTGGACGTTGATGAATACGGTACCCATATCCTCGTTGGGCACGAGGCCGGTCTTCGTAGTCTTCATCATCCAACCGAGACCCACGACGGCAATCAGCACGAGGACGACGGCTAGCCAGCGCCGTGGGATGAAGCCAGCCACAGATTTCTTATAGTGCCCGACCAAGGCCATGAAACCGGCATTGAACCGACGGAAGCCCTTGACACCGTTCTGCTTCTTCATGATCAGCGCACAGAGCGCCGGCGAGAGGGTCAGCGCATTGAAAAGCGAAATCGCCACAGCAATCGCCATCGTCAGTCCGAACTGCGTATAAAAAGTTCCCGTGACGCCACCGATGAAGCATACCGGCACGAAAACCGCCATGAAGACGAGCGTCGTCGTGACCAGTGCCGAGGTAATACCGTGCATGGCCTCGACCGTCGCAGTATAAGTTCGCTGACCACCTTCGTCGAGTTTCGCCTGTACCGCCTCCACCACGACGATGGCATCATCCACCACCGTACCGATAACCAGCACCAGAGCGAAGAGCGTCAGCATGTTCAGCGAGAAGCCGATGGCATAGATGACGGCCAGCGTGGCAACCAGCGACACGACGATGGCGATAGCAGGGATAATCGTGGCGCGCCAACTCTGCAGGAAGACGAAGACCACGAATATCACCAGTAACAGGGCTTCGAAAAGTGTCTCCAAGACGCTGGCAATAGAGGCATCGAGAAAGTCCTTCTTCGATTCGATGTCCTCGATGACGATACCGGGCGGCAACGACTGACGGATCTCCTCCACCTCGCTATCGATCTGTTTGATAATCTCGTTGGCATTCGAGCCCGCCACCTGGTTGATGGAGATATTCACACCCGGACTGCCGTTGGTTTCACCTATTATATTATAGTTCTGCGAGCCGAGTTCTACACGGGCAATGTCGCCGATGCGCAGCACGTCGCCGTCGGGCAGCGAGCGGATGACGAGATTCTCATATTCCTGTTCCTCTTCATAGCGGCCACGGTATTTGAGCACATATTGGAAGGTGTTGGCGCTCTCGGCTCCGAGGGTACCCGTTGCCACCTCCACGTTCTGCTCGTTGAGCACCTGTGTCACGTCGCTGGGTACGAGACCGTAGCGGGCCATCTTCAGCGGGTCGAGCCAGATGCGCATCGAATAGTCAGCGCCCATCACGTTCACTTCACCCACGCCGGGGATACGGCTCAGACGCGGCTCGATATTAATCTTCGTATAGTTGGCGAGGAAGGCACGGTCGAAGGTACTGTCGGGACTATAGACGCTGAGTTGCTTGATGTTCGAGGTCTGGCGCTTGCGCACGGTGAGTCCGCTCTTCACCACATCACTCGGCAGGCGGCCCTGCACAGCGGCGGCACGGTTCTGCACGTTCACCATCGCCATGTCGGGATCGGTGCCTTGACGGAAGAAAATACCGATAGAGCCAGTACCGTTGTTCGAGGCCGACGAGGTCATATACATCATGCCCTCCACGCCGTTGATGGCTTCCTCCAGTGGTACCACGACGCTCTTCTGCACCGTCTCGGCATTGGCACCCGTATAACTGGCCATGATACGAACGGTAGGCGGAGCGATCTCAGGGAACTGCTCCAGTGCGAGACGACTTAGTCCGATGATGCCCACCAGCACCATCAGCACGGAAATGACACCGGCCAGTATCGGTCTGTCAATAAAAGTCTTGACGTTCACCTTTTTACCTTTTCACTTTTTCACCTTTACCTCTATCCCTTCTTTCAGCAGACCAGCGCCCTCGGCAATGATGACATCACCCTCTTTGAGTCCTTCCTCCACGATATACTCTTTTCCATTATTCTGGGGGAAGAGCGTAACGGGTGTGGCCTTCGTCTTGCCATCCACAACCCGATAGACGAAGGTGCGGTTCTGCAACTCATATGTGGCCTCCTGCGGTATGACGACACACTGCTGCTGTTGTGTCGGCACGAGGATGGTTGCGCTGCCGCCGTCGCGCAGCAGATGCTCCGGATTGGGGAACACGGCCCTCAAGGCGACAGCACCCGTAGAGGTATCAACCGTTCCACTCACAGCATCGATACGTCCCTCATGACCATAGTCGGTACCACTCGCCAGACGAAGTTTCACCGACGGACACTGGCGGATGAAATCGGCATTCGAGCCGTAACGACCGATCAGGTCGATGGCAAACTGCTCAGTGACGGAGAAGTAGGCATACATCTCCTTGTCATCAGCCACTGTGACCAGCGGCTCACTGATATTGCTACTGACGAGGGCACCCACGTGCCAGGGAATCATCGAGGCCACACCATCGACAGGACTCTTCACCTCCGTACACGACAATTGCCAACGGGCATTCTTCTCCTGAGCCTTGGCCTGTGCCAACGCCGCCTCGGCTTCGAGCAGCGCATGGCGGGTCGTTTCCAAACTGAACTCACTTACCACGCTACCTTGCCTCAGTTGCTGCTCACTGTTGTAGTTCATCTGCGCCGTCGATAACTTAGCCTCAGCGCTCTTACGGTTGGCAACAGCCACTTCCAATGCAGCCTGATAAGGTGTCTGGTCGATGATGAACAGCGTCTGTCCTCGTCTGACAGCCTTGCCCTCCTCCGTACAGATTCGGGTGATGTTGCCTGTCACCTGCGGACGAACCTCCACAATCTGCCGACCCGTAAGCCGTGCACTGTACTGGCGGGTGAGCGTCATGTCCTTCCGCTCCACCACCATCGTCTTATACTGCGCTGCGTCGTGCGCCTTTTTCTTCTCACTGCCGCAACCGACAGTGAGAAGACAAGCCAATGCAATACCGAAATAGTAAGTATAGTTTATTTTCATGATGATCTTTTGGGCTTACTTAGCCGCTGGCTCCGAAGGGGTCTTGGCCTTCTTCTTTGCAGCCGGTTTCTTCTCGGCCTTCGGCTTGGCAGCCTCAAGTTTCTCCAACTTCGACTTCAGACGGATAATCTCCTTATCCTTCATCTCAATCTCGTCGCCCTGGTTCTTGATGGTGGTCAGCAGACCTTCCAGTTCGTCGTTATCGATGTCGAGCGGATAAAGGGCATTGACCCTGTTGATGAAGTCGCCGAGGATGTTCATGTAGTTGGTGAACGCATCAAACGGGCCGCTGTAGATACCACGATCCAGGCCTACGTTGGAGGGCTTCGTCGTCATGAAGCGGAAGTTGTTCGAGGCCTGCAGATAGTCCCAGTCCTGATTAATACGTGGATCGTTGGCGATACGCAGACGGTCGGCCACACTATACAGTTTGTTGAAGGCCTCACGCTGCATGGCATTACCAAGCCAGCAACTGACATCGCGCTCCTCATCTACCCACGACAACGTGTCAGGCACATCGATCTGGCCAACGCTCTTGCAAGCCTTGCAGATCTCCGTCGGTGTAGAGAAGGTGATTCCCTTCTCCTTGGCACAGCCAGGCAGCGCATGGATGAAGTCGAGGATATTACTGCTCAATGGCTGGGCGATACCCAGGGCAGAGAGTTCCATGAAGATATTGATGATCTGCTCCTCTTCCGGCAGACGGGCAATACGGTCGATGTAAGCATCGGCGAAGAGAGGATAGCCCTCCCACTCGGCATTGTTGAAGCGCAACGAGATATCGTCGGATAGTTCCACGTCGCGAAGCAACAGTTTCAGGTTCGGGGCGATGTTACAGTTATAGACATAGTGCGGACTCTTCCAACCGAGCACGTGCTTGGCACCCTCGGTCAGCATACCCTTGAAGCCCATAGCGGCAATCTGGGCACCGATATCATCGCTATATATCAGCGACGAGTTGCGGGCCACCGTAGGTTTCTTACCGAAGAGTTCCTCAATCTTCGCAGCCTGCTTCTTCACGTCGAGGGCGAAGGTCTCCTCGTTGGCCAGCGAACTCAAACCGTGTGAGTATGGCTCTGCCAGGAACTCCACACAACCGGTCTCGTTCATCTGCTGCAGTTTCTCCAGCACCTGCGGAGCATGCATCTCCAACTGCTCGATACCCGTACCCGACAGCGAGAAGGCCACCTTGAAGTACTTGCCGTTCTCCTTGATCATGTCGTGCAGGGTGTTCAGTGCCGGCATATAACTGCGCTCGGCAATATCGGTGATACTACGCTCGTTCTCGTAGTCATCGTAGTAATAATGATCGGTACCGATATCAAAGAAACGGTAACGCTTCAGATGAATAATCTGATGTATCTCGAAATATAAACAAATCGTTTTCATAATTTACAATTTTACAATTTACAATTTACAATTTATTCCTCCCAGCCGAGGGTGCGACGATAGAGTGTGCGGATCCACTTACCGACTTTCTCCCACGTAATCTGATCCACCTCGCGCTTGCCTTCCTCCTTGAGATACTGGAAGAGCGACTCGTTGTGGCAGATAGAGTAGATGGCATCGGCGAGTGCGTGGATGTCCCAGTAGTCAACCTTGATACAGTTGTCGAGAATCTCAGCACAGCCACTCTGCTTCGAGATAATCGAAGGCGTACCGCACTGCATTGCCTCCAACGGCGAGATACCGAACGGCTCAGACACCGAAGGCATCACATACACATCAGATGCTTTCAGACATTCATAGACCTGTTTGCCCCTCATGAAGCCGGGGAAGTGGAAACGATCCGCAATACCACGTTCGGCAGCCAGATGGATCATCGCATCCATCATATCACCCGAACCCGCCATGCAGAAACGCACGTTGCGGGTACGGTGGAGCACCATCGTGGCAGCCTCAACGAAGTACTCAGGTCCCTTCTGCATCGTGATACGTCCGAGGAACGTCACCACCTTCTCCTTGCCCGTATGGTCGGGACGGGGGATGGCCTGATACTCTTCGGGCAACGGATAGACAGCATTATGCACCGTATAGACCTTACGCGGATCCTGATGGTACTGGTTGATCACCGTCTGGCGCGTCAACTCCGACACACACATGATACAGTCGGCCCAGTCCATACCGTTCTTCTCAATCGAATAAACCGTTGGATTCACCTTTCCACGACTGCGGTCGAAGTCTGTCGCATGCACATGGATACAGAGTGGCTTACCGCTGACCTGCTTCGCATGAATGCCTGCAGGGAAGGTCAGCCAGTCGTGTGCATGAATGATATCAAACTCCTCGGTACGGGCCACCTGACCAGCGATAATCGAGTAGTTATTGATCTCCTCGTGCAGATTGCCGGGATAGCCTCCTGCAAACTCCATCGCACCGAGATCGTTCACGTTCATATAGTTAAAGTCGGCATAGATATGATCACGGAGCCTGAAATAATAGTCAGGATCCATGATATTACCCACACGATTCTTCACATAGTCATAATCGACATCACGCCAGGCAATAGGCACAGCATTCATAGCGACGATACGACAGGCGTGCTGACTCTCATCACCGAACGGATGCGGCAGACAGAGCGTGATATCCATATCACCCTGGGCCTTCAGACCCTCGGAGATACCATAGTTAGCAGTGGCAAGACCACCGAACACGTGAGGAGGATACTCCCATCCAAACATTAATACTTTCATCGTCGATCCTCCTTATTTTTGATATGAATACTTATCAATGAGCTTCAGGGTGCGCAGGATCTCTGCCACGTTCATGGCAAACGACATGGCACCTCGTCCGTGGAACGGCGGATTGCCGTCGAACAACTCAGAGATGGTTCCCAGTGCATGATAGTCCATTTCGTCCTCGTAGCCCACCAACTGACGTTCGATGAAACTCAGACGACTGCGCTTATAGAGTTTCAGACAAGCCTCCATATAGAAGCCCCCCAGCCACGGCCAGGCCGTTCCCTGATGGTAGGCATAGTCGCGCTGTGTCTGCGGACCCACGTAGATGGGGTTGTATCCCCCACTCTTCGGCGAGAGACTGCGCAGGCCCTTCGGCGTGAGCAACTCACGGGTACAGATATCCACCACGCTCTTCATCTGATCCTGAGAAAGCGGTGAGTAGTCGAGCGCCACAGCGAAGATCATGTTTGGACGGACCGACCAGTCCATCATATTGCCATCGACATAGTCGAGCAGATAACCGTACTCATTGACGAAGGTCTCCACAAACGAATCCTTTACCTTGGCAGCCATGGCTTCCAGATGTGTGACGGCCTTTGTGTCCTTCTGTTCGGCAGCCATCGCTGCGCAGAACTTCAGGGCGTTATACCACAGGGCATTGAACTCCACGATATAACCCGAGCGTGGCACCACCGGACGACCGTTTGCCGTCGAGTTCATCCATGTCACGGCTCTGTCGCGTCCGTTCGAATAGAGCAAGCCGTTCTCGTCGAGACGGAGGTTCGGATGTCCGCCCTTCTCGATGTATTTCACGATATCCTTGACCAGTTTACCATATTTCTTATAGCCAGCCTCCACGCCGACCTCCTTCACATACTGCTGGATGGCCCAGACAGCCCACAGGGGTACGTCGGGCTGCTCTATCTCATATATCTTCACAGACAAGGGCTTCTCCTCCATGAATTCACGGAGACCACGCTCGGCAGTACGCATCACCAGTTCAAAGGCGTCAGTCCAGGCAACGCAATGAATGTGTCGCGTGCACGGGCTTTAAACCAAGGATAACCTGCCAACAGATAACGCTCGTCCTTCTTGTCAATCTTCTCCATAGTGCCACTACGGTGATCCCGGAAGTGGAACTGGTGGGCAGCCGTTACCAGACAATGATAGAAATTGTCGCGAGGCACACGGTCGTCAACCTCCTCGTCGAAGAGTTTCTTCAACGACGACGTCTTACACTGCGAGGTAGAGGCAGCGAAGATGATGCTCTCGCCTTTCTTGATCGGCATCTCGAAATAGCCGGGCACGTAGAGGTCCTCGTTCGAGGCATAGCCACGCTCCTGCTCCTTCGGATACTCGATGCCACGATACCAGTCGGGCTGGAAGATAAACTCATTCTTCTTCGAGAACTGCATATACAGGTCGGGGTAGCCGGCATACATGCAGGTCTTGATACCATTATCCACTTCCTGATACTCCCTGCTGGCAGTCATGTTCTCATGCGTAAACTGGCGCACACTCCGGAACGCCAGGAACGGGCGGAAGCGCAATGTGGTGGCCGAATGGGCATCCACCAGCGTATAACGGATCAGGATACGATCCTCATAATGCTGAAAGATGACCTCCTTCTTCAGAATCACACCACCCACACGATAGGTGGTCGTCGGCACCTTGGTGGCATCAAACTCTCGAATGTACTTGTGTCCGTTAGGACTGAAATTGTTGCCCTGATACTTGTGGAGACCCAGGTTGAATTCCGCCCCGTGCTGGATGACCGTACAGTCCAACGACGTCGAGTTCAGGTACAGGAACAACCAGCAGACCGTGGTACTTGCGCGTATTGCAATCTACCAGCGTAGAACTGCTATACGCACCCGAACGGTTGGTTCTGAGAAATTCGCGACGGAGACTCTCCTGTAGGTTCGTCATCACGGCTTTTTCTAATCGTAAATAACTCATAGTTCCTAAGTAGGTTTTTATCTTAATTCAATTTGTTTTTAGTTTGAATTTCCAAAGGTAGGCATTTTTCGTCAATTGGCAAAGGATTCCTCATTATTTAACATATATTATGCCGGAATCAGGAAATTAATGACCTCTTGCTCCACATTCACGTAGAACGAACCCATGGGTGTCTTCATCAACCGGCCATCGACGCCTACCATCGCTTTCTTGGCGTAATCCACCTGCACCTCCGTGGTGCGATAGGGATGCACGCTGCGATGATTCAGGAACCGTCCGGTGATCAGCAGCCACAACCCCTCGATCAGTTGCACGACCTCCGGATGATACACCACCGACACGTCGAGCATGCCGTTATAAGGCACGGCGTTCGGCGTCTGTCCGTAGCCCGGTCCACTACCGATACAAACGGTCATCACCTTACGGTCGATCACATCGTTGTTGATGCGGAGTTTCATCTTATACTCCATCCGATGGAAGAGCATCACGAAAAGCGACGATATAAAAGATAAGGTACGCGAGCCAAAGAGCCGGCGCGTCTGTCGGCGCAGGTTCATGATGTCGGCAGTCATACCGATGTTCAGGCAGTTCAGGAAATAGCGGTGACACTTCTCGCCCTTGGAGTTCGTATAGCGGATACAACCCAGATCGACTTTGCGGATGCGACGCTGCACCAGCCATTTGATGGTCTGCTCCACCTTGTCCTCATCGAAATCCCAGAACCGTGCGAAGTCGTTCATCACCCCGTTGGGAATCACGCCGAGGGCAATCTCCTCGCGGACGGTCTTCTCCTCCATCATCAGACAGTTCACGGCATCGTTCAGCGCCGAGTCACCACCCACGATGATGATGGTCTTATAGCCGTTCGAAATCATCATCTTGATGAGCCGTTCCACACTGTCGGCCGTCTCACTCTGCACCATGTCGTACTCCACCCCACGCTCGTCGAGGTTCTTCTGTATTTTCTCCCAACGCTTGCGCGTGCTGAATATGCCCGTTCTGGGACAATATAGGATGCCCCACCTTGTCGATTCTACTGCCATCTGTATATTTACAATTTAACCATTTACAATTTATTTTCCAATTGAGCCATTTCGAGGATTTTGGCCACCTTCTGCTCTATCGGGAGGGTTGCGTCAATCCAATGTATCTTGAAGCCCCGTCGCTCCATACCCCTGAACCACGTCATCTGCCGCTTGGCAAACTGGTGGATGGCTATCTCGAGGCGACTGAACATCTCGTCGTAAGTCAACTGCCCCGTCAGGTACTCCGTCACGAACTTATACTCCAGACCGTAGTAGATCAGGTCCTCAGCCGTAATGCCCTCATCGAGCAGCGCCTGCACCTCCTCCACCATGCCGTTCTCCAATCGGGCCTTCAGCCTGCGGGTGATCTTCTCACGCCTCAGTTCACGGTCGATGTCGATACCCACAATCAGCGACTCCACCGGCGGCAGTTCCCTCCTTGGCATCGGATACTCTGCGTTATAGGTCTCAATCTCTATCGCCCTGATCGCCCGCTGACACGAATCCACATCCGTCGTATTATGCATGTTCGACCCGTTACGGGCCTTCAACGCCTTCAACATCTCCGTCAACTCCGCCAGCGACTTCCCTTCCAGCGAGTCCCTCAACGCCTGGTTCTGTGGCACGGGCGAGAGGTGATAGCCCTTCAGCACCGCCTCGATGTAGAGTCCCGTGCCCCCACAGAGGATAGGCACCGCTCCCCTACTCCTTATCTGCTGATACACATCGAAGAAGTCCTGCTGATACTCAAAGAGGTTATACTTCGTTCCCGGCTCCCTGATATCTATCAAGTGATAGGGCACCGCCCCATAATCCGCCAGGTCCTTCCCCGTTCCGATATCCATCCTACGATACACCTGCCGCGAGTCGGCCGAGATCACCTCTCCGCCAATCTCCGCCGCCAACCGTGCCGCCACGGGCGTCTTCCCCGAAGCCGTCGGTCCCAGTATCGTAATCATCGGCTGCACGTCAGTCTATCGGCTTGATGGTATATCGCTCGTTGGTATTGTAGTCACGGTCCTTATCCTTGCCGAAGTACTCCAGCAGGAATTTCTGTTTCTTCAACTTGGTCACTCTGATCAGCACCTCTCGGTAAGTCACTTTACCGTTCTCCAGATAACCCTCGTAAGCATTAAAGGTCGTAGCCTTCTTGTTTTCGGTGTTCTTGATCAACTTAAACGACGAGACGTTCCGGTGGCTTTGAGCGATGTCAACGTACAGGCTGTCGCCCTTGAATCTGAACATCAGTTCACCACTCTGCGACACGTACTTCCCGTCCAACTCAATGGCCTCAGCCTCCACGAAGCCAGCCAACAGCAGAAATAAAAATACGAACTTCTTCATAAGAATTCTTTTAATTATCCAATATTCTGCTGCAAAGGTAGTGCAAAAATTTGATTTTGCGAAGAGATTTCAAATATATTTGAGAATTTCTTTTCGATAACCTGCCCTTACTCCGGGAATAACCCTGCCTTATTGCGGAATAACCTTGCCTTATTTAGCAATAACCCTACCTTACGGCTCACCATCAACGAACCGTATCCGAGTGCGTTCTTATCCACACCCGATTGTACTGCAAACGTATTCCAATCGCCATCCAGCCGTCATCCAATCGTGCTCCAGTCGTTACCCAATTGCCCTCCAATTTTCATCCAGCCGTTACCCAATCGTACTCCAGTCCCCATCCAATCCTTCTCCATCCTCTCTCCACCCTCTCTCTATCCTCTCTCTAGCTCTAGAGTCGGAGAGGGATCGGAGAGGGATTGGAGAGGCATCGGAGGCAGTCGGAGCACGATTGGATGACGGCTGGATGAAAATCGGATGAAGATTGGATGAGAATCGGATGAGAATCGGATGAAAATCGGATGAGAATCGGATGACGATTGGATGAGAATCGGATGAAAATCAGACTAAGAGCGGAACAGAAACGCAGAGAATTCAAGTGCACAACGGGGGCTGGAACTGTTGTGTACATTCTCAAACTTCAAAATATTAACCAAGAAAAATGATCAGAAGAACCGACCCCGTGATCCTTCCCGTGATCCTTTGAAAAATGATCAGGAGAGTCCCCGCTGATCTTCCACGCTGATCTCGTTAATCCCTCAGCGGGGGCTCTACTCCAAATGAGCATCATCTATTGTTAATGAATATGCTCTCTCAACATCTTCATATTCCCATGTGATTCTCCACTTTTGCTCTGAATTCCATATTTTGGGGGATATAAAACGTCCTCCTAATTCCATCCGTTTTATAAACTTCCAGCCAGGGGTTATACCATCAGCCTCTGGATTATCTGATATGACATCACGAGAAGGCCATGCTTTCCAAGCCTCAAAATCTGTAAATGGAGGTAACAAAAATATTGTATCCGATACATTTACATAACGAATATTATATACTTCAGGTCTAGGTTCAGAGTCTAAATAATCATAATTATTCACTTGGACTCCAAAATACGGTATTATTGATTCTGTAGTTATTAATAATGTATCTTCAGTCTGATTCTTTACCCTAAATTGCCAACTATTATCATGGATACATGAAGTGCATGAATATGAAAAAATAGTGGCAATAGACATCAGTAAATAAAACTTTCCAATAATACGTATCATAGAAAGCCGAGAGACACAATACTCCATGCATTTACATTTAATTATATTCTTCGTTTTATAAAAATATAACATAATGATAATTAAACAAAATAATAAATTTCTCATAAAACAACAAAATTATTTCCTTTGCACAGTGGGGGACGGTCCCCAATGTGATATGTAACCACTTATTTAGTATGATAAATAGTATAAATCTTACCTGTATGTTTGTTGATTTCGACATGGCCAATACCACCACATACCAAAGGCTGTAATACCATGTCTGAATCCATTTCCAAACTATCTGTCTCCAAAGAAGGCGGCAGTAAAGATGTTTCTACCACCCAGACACTGTCCAATAGAGCGACAGTATATGGCTTGTCATCATAAATACGCTCTCCGTAAACCGATGCTAACATCAGTAAGCCCAATTTAACAGCAATTGTTTCATTGGGTACAATATCCCAATTTTCAGAAAAATTTGGGTCACTTGCAAAACCCTGTGTTGAAAAATTAGTTTAATTGCTTATTTCTCGCCATTTGTTAGTACCTTTGCTCTCAAATAGTACATCAATGACCGA
>CAJODF010000027.1 GCA_905233555.1 uncultured Prevotella sp.
TATGATGAAGGCGAAGTACAGTGTGCATAACATCGGACACTATGGTCTGGCCTTCGACTATTATACCCACTTCACCTCACCCATCCGTCGTTATCCGGACATGATGGTCCACCGTCTGCTGACGAAATATCAGGACGGTGCTCGTTCGGCCAATAAAGATAAGTACGAGGAGTTCTGTGAGCATTGCAGCGACATGGAACAGGTCTCACAGAATGCCGAGCGCGATTCGATCAAGTACAAGATGGTGGAGTTTATGGCGGATAAGATCGGCAATACCTACGATGCCCATATCTCTGGCCTCACCTCCTATGGCATCTATGCCCAGATCGATGAGACCCATTGCGAAGGCATGATCCCCATCCGCGACCTCGGCAACGATTATTACGACTTCGACGAGAAGAACTTTGTGATTGTCGGCCGTCGTAACCATACGAAGTATCAACTTGGCGACCCCATCCGCATCCAGGTGGCCCGCGCCAACCTCGAGCGCAAACAACTCGACTTCACCTTGGCTGACGATTAACCTACGTTTTTATTGTGCAGCGGGATCAAAGGCATCCATGATACTTTGGATGATACCTTTGATCTCGCTGCCAATATTCTTCAGTTTATCGAAGACACCTTCCTTGGCACCTTTGGCCATGTATTTGGCGCAATCGCCTTCCAAACGACCGATCTTGACTTTCTCCTCGGGGGTGTAGTCGAACTCGTGTTTGCTGATTTTGTCACGGATGCTGACGAATTTCTTACCGGCCTTTTCCCAGTCATCGACATTGTAGTAGCGACTGTGGTCACGCAGTTCGTAAGAGAAGTCCTCCAACTGGTTGATGGCGCTCTGTTTCGTGGTGGAACAGGAGACCATCATCAGTCCCATAGCACCGCAAAGTATTAAATGCTTGATTTTCATATCTGATAGTTTTATTATTTCCTGATAGTGATGGGTATAGTTTTTATACCCATCTTTTCGTCTTGGCCCATCAGTTTGGAAAGCCATTTCTGGAACTTCTCGAATGAGAGTTCACGCGGCAGACCGTCTGTCCCCTCTAATCCTGCCTGACGATTCGACTGTGTATCAACGGCCTTTGAGAATTCGTTGGGAGAGAAAATGGTATAGATGACATTGTTCTCTATCGGTTTGTCTGTGGTCATCACGTATTCATCTACATGAGCCTCCTTGTCTTCGTATCGTGAGAAAAACACATAGCGCTTGTTAGCCTTCACCTGACGGATACCGTCTGTCTGGTTGCGATAAGGAAGGAGACAATAGGCCATGTCGCCCTCCACGAGATAGACAGCCAGGTAGCCGGTCTTCGGCGTCTGGAATGAGAGGAAAAGACCATCACCGTTCTTGAATTCATTCGCCTCGAATTTGTTATCAGTTCCGTTACGAAGCACTTTTGCTTCGAAATCTATGGATGCTGACTTCGTCTCGCGGGCTTCAAACTTCACCTTGACAGAAACCACCAGACTACCATCCTCATAGTCGATGTCATACTCCGGTTCATCTAGATCCCTGATCCACTCGCCCTTGACGGTACTATTTGTCAGTTGGAACACACTGGCACTCGACTCGCCGTTGACATTCTCACGTATCGTCGTACCGATCTGGTTCATATTTGTACCAAATTCATCGGCCAAGCCCTGAAGCCTTGCTCGTTGTAGGGCCGTCTGTTTAGCCTGCTCCAGTGTCACATTCTCAGGGGCAAGGTAAGTATACTCTGCCTTGATCGTCTTTGTCTTTGCTGCTTGAATCATGTCAAGACAGCAGAACAGTCCTAAGGTAAATAGCAGTATTCTCCTCATCTTACTTCGCTTTATTTGCGTGCAAAGATAAAAAGAATTTCTATAATACGGAAATATTTTAGGAAATCTTTTCAAATGGCATCTCAAGCACAAAACTCGAACCGCCCTCATAGTTTGAATCAAGATAAACCTTTCCGCCTAGCATCTTGGCTATCTGCTTACAGATGGCTAGCCCCATGCCCAGACCTTCCGACTTGCCATCTACCTTACGGAATGGCAGGAACAGCAGGTCACGCTGGTCATGAGGCACTCCCACACCCGTATCGTCAACACGAATCTGCAACATCGGCTTTTTCGTCTCATTGTTCTGGTATTCTTTCACACGAAGGGTAATGGTGCCACTGTAAGTGTGCCGACAAGCGTTCTGCAGGAAATTATGCATGACCTGCTCCAAGCGCTTCGCATCTGTGTATATTAGAGTGTCTTTTAAAGTTATCGGATATTCGTGCTGCAATTTGACATTGCTGCGGACTTGGTACTTCACGCTCTCACGAGCCTTAAAGCAAATCTCCATGAGACTGACCACCGTCTTGTGTAGTGGCAGCGTCCCCTTCTCCATCCGTGAGAGGTCGAGGATGTCGTCCATCACCGTCAGTAGCCGGTCTGCATTCTTATGGATATGATCCTTCAGCATCAGTTTCTCGTCCTCCTCCATGTGTTGTCCGGCAACGCCGTTGAGCAGGTCGTTCAGTCCGATGATGACATTCAAGGGAGTTCTTATCTCATGACTCACATTGTCAAGGAAAATTTCCTCGAGATCTTTCCCTCCTTTGGTCTTCCGTAGTCCGGATATCTCACTCAAAGTGAGGTTCAATGTACGTTGATCAATCAGTCTTAGCATTCAATATTGGATAGATTTTGTTAGAATGACAGTGCAAAGGTAAAAAAAATATCAATATCTTCCAAACAAAATCGTCAGAGAGGCTCCTTTTATCGATACAAAGGTACATTTTACACTTATTAAGATTTCGCTATCAAGAAATAAAATGAGGATGTGCCCATTTTGACACACCCTCATAAATATTGTAGAGTGTCTTACAAATCAGAAGGCTACACCGACACCGACGGAGAGACGGCTGTCGCCCATGAAATCCTTCAGGTCCTTTTGGACGCTCCAGCGGTACTGATAGGTAATGCGCAAGGCAAAATAACTGTATTTAGCGGTAATACCAATGACTGGTGAAACGGCAAAAGCAAAGTTGGCCTTGGTCCAAGCGTCCTTATAATCTTCAGGAGCCTCATCTCTTGGTGTTTTAAGATCATCACCCATTTCCTTCTTGTCGAGTAAGTCCCATTCTTTTTCTCCGTAGCCTGTTTTAGGATACTTTTTGCTCAGGTATGTTCCATAGTACATCTTGCCTGTGAATCCAGGACCGAAGTGAATCCATACGGGATTGGCAATCTTGACTGTCCAACCGAATGACATGTTGAGTTCGGGGAACTTCTCGTCGCCATACATACAGTCGCTGCGGGCAGCATCGAACACGATACTATTAAAGTCCATCTGGAAGAAACCGCCGGCCTTGTGCATGTTGTATTTTCCGTAGGAGAAGCCGATAGGCACGTCCTTGCGATACTCATAGGTGAATACGCGGGAGTGGTCTTGCTTGGCCCGTGCAAGGGTATTGATGCTGTTCAGGCGGTCGATGGCCATCGTCATGTTGCGACATTCCTTCTCGACTACTTTCTCATAGAGTTCCTTGGCCTTGTCGTATTCCTTTTCCGTGTAATAGTATTCTGCCCTGGTGAAGAGCGAGGAACACTCTTCGGAGAAATTCTGGACACAGAGGGTATTACGGTTGGAGGCGTAGGTGTCGTAGGCATTGAGAGCCAGGATGTTTGAATAGTATTTACCTGCCGTGACGTAGTCGAGCAACTTAAAGGCTTCATCACCTTTCTGACGATAGAGAATCAGGGAATCGACGAGGGCGATATTGGACTCATTCTCTTCCTGATCACAGTCGGAACACTCACGGGCTACGACAAACTGGTTGCGGGCCTCTTCGTAGTTGGACTTCTTGATTTCCTCAACACCCCTGTTGCGATGACCGCGATAGCATCCGGCATCTACCAGCGCGTTGGGGTCGGTGACCTGAAGCGACAGCAACTGCTTGGGCTGCAGGTCGAGTTGGATGACGATGGAGGAGTAGCCTGGCGAAGAGATTGTCAGTTCGCGTCCGCGGTAGCGGTTTCCCGTGGGGAAGGCGATGTAATAGACAGAGTCGGAACCCTGTATCTCAGTGCGGAAGGGATCGGCACTCTTGTCCATCGATGATGAGAAAGACAGGGGGATGCTTTGGTGGCATCGGATGAGGAGGGCTGCTTCATCGTCGGCACTGGAATAGACGTCGTTGGGCTGTGAGATGTCCTTGACCTCAAAAACGTTTTGTGCAAATGCCATGCTCCCCATCAGGAAGAGGCAGGCGGAAAGAATGATTTTTATCTTCATAAGAATCTAATTATGTTATTGGTTTATCTTACTATGCGGAATGAGCCGAGGTGATAGACGTCGTCCTTCTGGGTGATCACCTGTCCCTCCTTGTTCTTGTATGGCTGCCAGGTGCGTACCTGGATGAGCGGGTTGTCGGCATCGCGGAAGTCAATCATCAGGAACAGATAGCCTTCGTCGCTATAGCGGTTAGTATGCCAGTACTGTTTGAGGGTGACGCCATAGATGTCATCGTATTTCGGGTGCTGTACCACGTCGATGTCCTCGAACTTGACGTTGACGAACTTGGTGGTCTTGAAGACATTGTTCAGATTGCGCAGATATTCCTGCTTGGTTTGTTTGATATATACTACCTTATTATTAGTAAGGGTCATGCGGTCGATGTCGGAGTTGGGCTTCTCGCTGATTACCTTGCCGGTAATGATCAGGGCCTTGTCGCTGAAGACGCTGGTCAGTAGTTTGATATCCTTACGGTTGTAGGCTGTGCGGAAGTTCTCCACGAAATCGACAATCACCTGACGGCGGGCATAGTCGATGTCGGACGACTTCTCGGCCATGATCATGTCGTAGCGGTGCATCTCGATGGCGATGGCTACGTTGCTAATCCTGCCGTCGGGTGTGAAATCGACGGTCAGTTCCTGGCGCTTCTCACCATCGGCGGCCTCTGTCAGGTCAACGGGTATGCCGCGTACCTGATAGCCATTGCGGGTATGGAGGCATTTGCTCATGATGTTCATAGGCGGACAGGTCATAGAACTGGTTTTCCATATCAGGTCGATCTCCTTCAGGGCATCGCTTGTGATAATGTCCCTTGCTATCTTGACAGACTTACCCTGGGCAGAGGCTGTGTTGAAGGCGTTCATCATCTCTTTGACACGCGACTCCATGATGGCCTTCAGGTTGTTGTTGGATAGACCGTCGATAATCCTGAAATCCAATCCCTGCGACGCGTTCTCTGTGGAGGCCTCTTCTTTTTTCCCTTGACTAACGACGGTGAATGTGCTTGCCGAATTGACGACACTGGTCCCCGTCTGGGCTGTCGTGGCTACGGCTGCTGTCGTGGCCGATTCTGCGATTTTGGACTTAACAGCCTTGGGTGCGTATTCGACATACTCGCTTGCTGCTTCATCGACCAATTTCCACTCGCGCCACTCCTGATTTGGAGAAATGATGGAGGGTGTCTGAGGCTTACCGTTCTCAATGATGGAGTTTCTGGTGACTTGCTTCGTGACATAATCGCCTAAGTCGCCCATATTGATGGCGCCACCGCTTTGCTGGAGTTTTTCTAATAGGAAATACGTGAACAGACCGTGGCCTTTCTCTTTGTATGGGAATGCCGTCTCATCGCCTTGGGCTGCGGAGAAGACGACCAGCGGACCGGTCACCTCTTCCTGTTTGGCTTTCACAGCCACACCACGGGCTTCGAGGATCATGCCTCCCTCGCGCTTGGATCCGCTGAAGCAGGCATCGATGAACACGATGGTGCTTTGCGAAGGCATCTCGCAAAGCTCTTTGTAGAAATCATGGCTGCTCATGCCGCTCGACGCATCGCTGGCATATCCATCGACGGGCAGGAAAATAGCATTCTGACTCTTCTCGTCGGGCATGCCGTGACCACTGTAATAGACGATGGCACGTGCTTCGCCCTCGTATGCCTTCATCACCTTCTTTAGCCACTTCAGTTCGTGTTTCATGTCGTTGAGGGTGGCATCGGCTATACGATGAATGTTTTTCTTGGGAATACCGAAGGTTTTCTCGCAATAGACTGCAAACAGTTCACCGTCGCTCAAGGCAAACGGCACGGCTACCTCATGTTTGTAGTTTTCGTTGGAGATAATCAGGGCAAAGGTCTTTTTATTGACCTCGTGGCTGACTGGGATACGGGTATCTACGTCGTTCTGTGCCATCATCCTGGTGGGGATGGAGAGCAGGAACGTGAGGACTATCAGCAATAGCATTCTCTTATTCATATTTGATGTTTATTTAGTCGTTCTTTCTCTGAATATGTTATTGACGTTGCCTTGGGGGATATTGGTATAGAGGTCGCCGGAGATGATGCTCGTGGCATCTGTCAACTTCCGTGTATCTACTTTCAGTTCCAGCATGTGTATGAAATTCAGTTTCTGCTGGTGCAATACGAGGATGGCTCTTATCTCATGCTCATCGATGTAGGTGACACTACAATACAGTTGCATGTTGCGTGCCAGCAGGTCGAACAGGTTCTGCATGGGTATGGTGAAACGAGGTGTGATGCCTCCATACTGATGATGGCGCAACGCCAGCGGATGCTGGTTGTCGGTGATGCGGTTCATCAGCAGGTTGACCATCGTTTCCAAGGGATAGCGCCCGTCGTTGAGGGGAATCCAGGAATCATCCTTCTCGATGACGTAGAAGTCCGAACGTAATGACTTGATCTGGAAAGAGTCGCCCGCGACAATATAAATGCCTTTCTCTAAGGTTTCCTTCAGATCATTCTGACGGATGATCATGGCGGGATGCCAATTCTCGGTTTGCGTGGATGAGGTGAGCATTTGATACACAAGTTTGTCGGCATCGGCCTTGTCGGTCTGTGCCCTCATCCCTAATACCATCGTCAACGCAAGGACTGTATATAGCAGTTTCTTAGTCATTAAGTTAATGTAATCACGTCCTAAGTCTGGGTGCAAAAGTAATTAAAATATGTGAATGCGCCAAACTTCTGCATAATTTTTTTTAATTTTGCGGCCAAATGGCAATTCGTTATACGAAAAAAGAGGAGATATGGAATGCCTCGTCGCACGGCGGCGGCATCCTGTTGGGGGTGGTGATGGGCATCATCTTCCTCGTCTGGTGCTTCCAGAGCGACAACAATTGGGCGAGGGTAGGGGTGATCCTCTATCTCTTCGGTATGCTGGGTTCGTATGTCGCTTCGACGCTCTACCATGCCTTGCCGGCATATGAGCGGTATAAGACGGGTGGCCTGTTGGGACACCGTTCGAAATGGAAGGAGCGCCTGCGTAAATGGGATCATGCGGCTATCTATTGGCATATTGCCGGTTCTTACTCGCCGTTGACGCTGATTGCCCTTCGCGAACAGGGTTACTGGGGGTGGAGCCTCTTTATCTTCGTGTGGCTCTGTGCCATTGCGGGAACAATTGTCAGTTTCGTTCACCTGAAGGAGCATTCGAATCTGGAGACTTTTTGTTTTATCGGCATGGGACTGAGCGTGCTCGTGGCATTCAAACCGCTGATGGACTCTGTATCGGCTGCTGCTGTCGTATGGCTTATTGCCGAAGGCGTGTGCTACATCACGGGAGCCGTTTTCTATTCGCTGAACAAGAAGAAATACATGCACTCCGTGTTCCATTTCTTCGTCCTCGCAGGTAGCGTCTGTCATATCATTGCCGTCTGGGATGTACTGATGGAACAACTTTCTCCTTAATTTATTTGGTGGTTTGGACGAAAAGCATTAATTTTGCACGCAAAATTTTTAAATAACGAAAATAAATGGCTTATACACGTATGACTGCCGCAGAGGCTGCGGCACTGATTAAGAATGGCGAACACATCGCCATGAGTGGCTTCACACCGGCAGGTGTGGCCAAGGCAACAACCAAAGAGTTGGCAAAAATCGCTGTGGCTGAGCACGAGGCCGGCCGCGAGTTCAAGGTGGCTATCTTCACGGGCGCATCCACAGGACAGAGCACCGATGGTGACCTGGCAAACGCTCAGGCCATCCTCTATCGTGCGCCTTACACGACGAACCCCGATTTCCGCAAGCACGTGAACATGGGTGAGATCCCCTACAACGACCTGCACCTGAGTCACATGGCACAGGAACTGCGCTATGGTTTCTATGGTCCGGTGGATTGGGCCATCCTCGAGGTATGCGACATCGAGGAAGTGGGTAATGACTATCGCGTCTATCTGACTGCCGCTGGTGGTATTTCTCCGACGGCTGCCCGACTGGCCAAGCATGTCATCTTGGAACTCAACTCGTTCCACAACCCGAATGCGAAGTATATCCACGACGTCTATGAGCCGTTGGATCCTCCTTACCGCAAGCCTATTCCCATCTTCAATGTGAGCGACCGCATCGGCGTGCCTTACGTGACGATTCCGAAGGATAAGGTGGTGGGCGTTGTGGAGTGTAACATCCCCGATGAGGCCCGTGCCTTCAAGGACAGCGACCCGGTAACGGATAAGATCGGCTACCTGACGGCTGAGTTCCTGGTTGATGAACTGCACAAGGGTCGCATTCCCAAGGAGTTCCTGCCGCTGCAGAGCGGTGTGGGTTCGACGGCCAACGCGATTCTCGGTGCTCTGGGTGAGGACAAGCATGTGCCCGACTTCAATATCTATACTGAGGTGTTGCAGGATGCCGTTGTCGGCATGATGTTGCATGGCCGTGTAAAGGATGCCTCGGCTTGTTCGCTGACCGTATCGAACGAGTGCCTGAAGCAGGTGTATGATAATATGGATTATTTCAAGGATCACCTGACCCTGCGTCAGAGTGAGATATCGAACCATCCCGCAGTGATCCGTCGTCTGGGTGTCATCGCTATCAATACGGCTATCGAGGTAGATATCTACGGTAATGCTAACTCTACCCATATTAGCGGTACGAAGATGATGAACGGTATCGGCGGTTCGGGCGACTTTATCCGTAATGCTTACCTGAGCATCTTCACCTGTCCTTCAGTGGCTAAGGGTGGTTGCATCTCCAGTGTCGTACCTTTCGTGACTCACCAAGACTCGTCGGAGCACGACGTGAACGTCATCGTGACGGAGCAGGGCGTGGCCGACTTGCGCGGCAAGAGCCCGATGCAGCGCGCACAGACTATCATCGAGAATTGTGCGCACCCCGACTACAAGCAATTGCTTTGGGACTACCTGAAACTCGGTACCGGCGGACATACGCACCACTGCCTCACTGCCGCCTTCGCCATGCACGACACATTGGCTCGCAAGGGCGACATGAAACTGACTGATTTCTCGGAATACGTTAAATAATTAAGTATGGGGTGCTCCGTGGGGGCACCCCACTTCGGTATGAAACTGAAAACCAACACCAGCCTGACGATTATCATTGTGGCAGCCGTTCTGTTGCAAGCGATATCTGCCGTGCAGTATTACTACACGCGGAGTCTGCTGGATGATGAACTGGAGAAACGGGCCGAGTCGGAACTGACCACGACGGCTGTCATCGTCAAGAATGCCTTGAATATGTCTGAGAATTCGTTGAGGGGACATCTCAGGGATCTGAATCGGAATCTGGCTACTCCAGACTCCTTGGATGAAGTGATGGAATGGGTACTTCGGTCTCATCCCAATCTGACGGGCTGCTGGGTGGCCTTCGTGCCAAACTATTACCCGGAGAAGGGGAGGCTGTTTGAACCCTATTCCTGGTGGGAGCAAGGGGAGATAAAGAACACGGAGATTTCGTCTATTGGCCGTGACTATACCAAAAACAAATATTATAAGGCCGTCTGTGAGACTGATGCTCCGATGTGGACGGACGCATACCGTGACACCATCTCGGGTTTGAATATGGTGACCTATATCCTCCCCATCCACGACAATGAACAACGTCTGGTGGCTTTGTTCGGCCTTGATGTATCAACGACGATGCTTGGCGACACGCTCAATTACAGACATGTCTATCCGTCGTCGTTTGACATTTTGCTGTCAAAGGAAGGAGAATTGTTGGCAGGGCCGGATTCTGGACTTGTGAAACCTTGTAATGTGGAAAAAGTTGTCGACATCATCAATGACAGTACCATTGCCAAGACGTGGAGCAAGGAAGAAAAGTGTAAGATTGCCACGTTCTATGATGACGAAAATGAGAAGGGCTATGTCTATTATACATCCTTCAAGGGAACACCAGCCTGGCAGGTTGCCGTTGTCTGTTACGACAAAGAGGCTTTCGGCAAATTGAGGAAGATGCGTCTGTTCATCGGACTGCTGATGCTGCTAGGCCTTCTGGTCTTAGGACTTATCATCAGTCGTTTTGCCAAAAATGACCGTAACCTTCAGAAGGCTAAGTTGGAGCAGGAGCGTATCGGGAGTGAACTGCGTATTGCGAGGAATATTCAGATGCAGATGCTGCCCAAGACCTTCCCGCCCTATCCGGAACGTGATGACATCGACATCTTCGGTTCGTTGGATCCTGCCAAGGAGGTAGGCGGCGACCTCTTTGACTTTTTCCTCCGGAATGAGAAACTGTTCTTCTGCGTAGGCGATGTCAGCGGCAAGGGGGTACCCTCTGCGATGGTGATGGCGGTCGTCCACTCGCTGTTCCGTTCTGCCTCAGTGCGCGAAACTAATCCGTCGCGTATTATGCAACACCTCAACGAGATGTCGTGTGAGGGTAACGAATCGAACATGTTCGTCACTCTGTTCCTCGGCGTTCTCGACCTGCCAACGGGACGTCTGCGCTATTGCAATGCCGGCCATGACAAGCCTCTATTGGTGGGTAATACAGTCACAGAACTACCTGCCAAGGCCAATCTGCCAATCGGTCTCTTTACCGACATACGATATGAGATTCAGGAGTGTCAGTTGGAGCCCATGACCACCATCTTCCTTTATACCGATGGTTTGACAGAGGCCATGAACAACCTTCACAAACTGTTCGGACAGGCAAGGGTGAAAGAGACACTAAACAGCGACAAGACTTTAACACCACAGGCATTGGTAGAACGGATGAACAAAGAGGTGCATCGGTTTATGGAGGATGCACAGCAGAGCGACGACCTGACGATGCTTGCCATCCGTTACACACAGAAGCAGCAGGAGGAGGTTCTCAGTGAGACGCTGACGCTGAAGAACGATCCTCGTCAGATCAGTCTGCTCAGCAGTTTCGTGAAAGATGTCTTTGGTAGTCTGGATTTAGACCCGAAGCAGGCCAAGGAGATCAGGCTCGGCGTGGAGGAGGCTGTGGTGAATGTGATCGACTACGCCTATCCCGCAGGTACAGAGGGTGAGATCACCATCCATGTCAGTTCGGATGGCCGGGAGATGAAATTCGTCATCAGTGATGCCGGCATCCCCTTCGACCCGACGGAAATAGACAAGGCCGACACCACGCTGTCGGTAGATGAGCGTCCCGTAGGCGGGCTGGGCATCCATCTGGTCCGTCAGTTGATGGACAGCATCAACTATGAGCGTATGAATGGAAAGAACGTATTAACATTAAAAAAGAAATATGATGGTAACAAAAATTGAAGAAATCGATGGCAAATACATTGCCACGTTAGAAGGTGAAATGGATACAGCTGCTGCCGAAGAGGCAGAGCAGGTTTTGAGGCCGCTTTACAACAGTAGTGGTAAGGATGTTGTCATTGAGTGCAGTGGACTGGATTATATCGCATCCAGTGGTCTGCGTATCCTCATTCTGATCCTGAAAGGTGCCAAGGCCAATGGTAGCAAGGTCACCCTGAAGCATGTCAACGACGACATCATGAACGTGTTCAAACTCACTGGGTTTACCACGCTCTTCGACTTTGAGTAATAAACAATATGGAATCTAAACTTGTAATATACAATACACTGACGCGCCAGAAGGAGCGTTTCGAGCCGCTGCATGCACCCAATGTGGGTATGTATGTCTGTGGTCCAACGGTCTATGGTGACCCCCATCTGGGGCACGCCCGTCCCGCCATTACCTTCGACCTGGTGTTCCGTTATCTGAAGCACCTGGGTTATAAGGTACGTTATGTCCGTAACATCACGGACGTAGGCCATTTGGAGCATGATGCCGACGAAGGTGAGGACAAGATTGCCAAGAAGGCCCGTCTGGAGCAGTTGGAGCCGATGGAGATCGCGCAGTATTACACCAACCGCTACCATCAGGCGATGGATGCGCTGAACGTGCTGCGCCCGTCTATCGAGCCCCATGCCACAGGACATATCATCGAACAACAGCAACTGGTACAGCAGATTCTCGACAACGGCTTTGCGTATGAGTCTAACGGCTCCATCTATTTCGATATTGAGGCATACAACAAGAAATATCAGTATGGAATCCTCTCCGGCCGCAGCCTGGAGAATATCAAGGATGCCTCTCGTGAACTCGACGGGGTAGGTGAGAAGCGCAACCAGGCCGACTTCGCCCTGTGGAAGAAAGCCCAGCCTGAGCATATCATGCGCTGGCCGAGCCCTTGGAGCGACGGCTTCCCCGGTTGGCACTGCGAATGTACCGCCATGGGTCGTAAGTATCTGGGCGAGATGTTCGACATCCACGGTGGCGGCATGGACCTCGTGTTCCCCCACCATGAGTGCGAGATTGCCCAGGCTACCGCATCGATGGGACATCCTGCCGTGAAATACTGGATGCACAACAACATGCTGACCATCAACGGTCAGAAGATGGGTAAGTCGTACAACAATTTCATCACATTAGAGCAGTTCTTTACCGGCAACCATCCGTTGCTGGAGAAGGCCTATTCGCCGATGACTATTCGCTTCTTCGTCTTGAGTGCCCACTATCGCGGCACCGTCGATTTCTCCAACGAGGCCCTTGTAGCCGCAGAGAAGGGCTTGGAGAAACTGATGAATGCCATTAGCGACTTGGATCGTGTACAGGTAAGCGATAAGTGTGATGCCGAGACGGAGCGTATCGTCAAGAGTCTGCGTCAGAAGTGCTACGACGCCATGAACGATGACTTTGCTACCCCGCAGGTCATCAGCAACCTCTTCGAGGCCTGTACGGTGATCAACAAACTCGTCGATCACAAGGCCACCATCTGTGCCGACTGTCTGAAGGAACTCTCCGAGACCATGCATCTTTTCGCCGAGGACATCCTTGGCCTCTCAATGGTCAATGGTCAATGTTCAATGGTCAATGGCGGCAACGCCCGTGAGGAGGCCTTCGGCAAGGTCGTAGATATGGTGCTCGAACTGCGTGCCAAGGCCAAGGCCGACAAGGACTGGGCCACCAGCGATAAGATTCGCGACGAACTGGCTGCCGCCGGCTTTGAGGTCAAGGACACCAAGGACGGCGTCACCTGGAAACTAAATAAATAGCCTACGGTCTTCCGTAGGCTTTTTTCGTCATCACGATTGAGGTCGTGTGCTTCTTGAAGTAGTCGAAAGTCACATATTCCAGTCCCTTGTACGGACCGTCCGTACCCCATGAGTTCTTCATGATGAAATATTTCTTACCCTCGTCATCATGGGCAATGCCGACGATGGCCATTCCGTGCCCCTCGTCACTCCAGCATACTCCGTGATGCTGGCGCACGGCCCGTTCGGTCTTGGCGAAGAGCGAGTCCATCGGGATGTTCAGGTAACGGTCGTGCAACCAGTTGTCGGGTGAGTCCAGTTCCATCTCCGCATAATAGGGCTTGTCGTCGTCATACATCAGTTGAATATACTCCCCAGGCGCGCAGACGCTACGGGCAAACTCCTGTGGCGTATATTCCGCCCCCAGCATGAAAACGAACCGTGGGGCGGGTGTATCCACCGTCCGCATCGCATCGTAGCCCACGATACCGTATTTCTCTATCAGCCGGAGCAGGGTGGCAGCCTCGCCCCGTTTACTCTCGGGTGCCTCAGTTTCCTGTTCCATCATCTTCTCGATATAATAAGGCGACAGGTTCACCGAGTCGCCCCAGGCCAGATGCTCCGTCTCGATGGCGGCGAGCATGGAATAGATCCAGCACGTCTCACTCTCGCCCTGATCCTTCACGGGGGTCATGCGGTTCAGTACCTCGTTGGTAAAGTGCTCCGCCTTCTTCCCGTTGGTAGCGAAACGCGACTCTTTCTGCCTCGCGCAGCCCGTCAGCAGCACCAGAATGGTCATCAAATAGGCAATCCGTTTCATATCGGTGGCAAAAGTACGAATAATAATTGAATAATACTAGCGGCTCTCCGATTTTTTCACTTTTCACTTTTCACTTTTCACTTTTTTATGTATCTTTGCACCCGAAATGAAGATCCAGGACTTTGAAATCATGGCCCCAGTGGGCTCGCGCGAGTCCCTCGCGGCAGCCATTCAGGCCGGCGCCGACAGCATCTACTTCGGCATCGAGAAACTCAACATGCGGGCGCACTCCGCCTCTACGTTCACTATCGACGACCTGCGCGACATCGCCCGCCAGTGCGACGAGCACGGCATCAAGAGTTACCTCACCGTCAACACCATCATCTACGGCGAGGACATCCCCCTGATGCACCAGATCATCGATGCCGCCCATGAGGCTGGCATCTCCGCCGTTATCGCCTCCGACGTGGCGGTGATGACCTATTGCAACCGCGTGGGGCAGGAGGTACACCTCTCTACCCAACTCAACATCTCCAACATCGAGGCTCTGCGCTTCTATGCCCAGTTTGCCGACGTCGTCGTGCTCGCCCGCGAACTCAACATGGATCAGGTGGCCGACATCTACCGGCAGGTGGAGGCCGAGCATATCTGCGGTCCCTCGGGCGAGCAGGTACGTATCGAGATGTTCTGTCACGGGGCCCTCTGCATGGCCATCAGCGGCAAGTGCTACATGAGCCTTCATGCCGCCAACCGTTCCGCCAACCGCGGCGAGTGCATCCAGATATGTCGCCGCAGTTACACCGCCACCGACAACGAAACCGGCTACCAACTCGACATCGATAACAAATACATCATGTCGCCCAAGGACCTGAAAACCGTCCGCTTCATCGACCGCATGATGCGTGCCGGTGTGCGCGTCTTCAAGATCGAGGGTCGCGCCCGTGGGCCGGAGTATGTCTATACCGTCGTCAAGTGCTATAAGGAGGCCATCCAGGCCGTGCTCGACGACACCTTCACCGAAGCGCGCAAGGACGAGTGGGACAGCCGCCTTGCCACCGTCTTCAATCGTGGTTTCTGGGATGGCTACTATCAGGGTCAACTCATGGGCGAGTGGAACAAGAACTACGGTTCCAACGCCACCGAGCGCAAGGTCTATATCGGGAAGGGCGTGAAATACTTCTCCAAACTCGGTGTCGCTGAGTTCACCGTCGAGGCCACCACCTTCCAGGTGGGCGACAAGATGCTCATCACTGGCCCCACCACCGGCGTCATCTATGTCACTGCCGACGAGATCCACGACGACCACGGCCCCGTCCAGGTTGCCCAGCAAGGCACCAAGGTCTCCATCGCCGTCCCCGCCAAGGTCCGTCCCAGCGACAAACTCTTCAAACTGGAACACAGCGAAAACTGAACACTATCCGCAGACCATCAGCAGTCCCACTGCCATCACCGTAAAGATCAGTCTTTTCATACCTATACCTCTTTTAGCAGAAACGCCATGTACATTGGCAGTGTCAGTAACTGATCCTTACGTCCAATATTATAGTCGCCAAGTTTTATGGCACTCGTCACATGGTATTTCTCCGGATGACTCATTACCGTCCGCATAGACTTGGCATTGCCCGTAGTAGCCTTACATTCCACAGGTGTGCACTTGCCCTTATAGCGCATCAGGAAATCAAGTTCCACACCAGCATTCTTATGAAAGTAATACAACTTATGCCCCATCTTACCGAAGATGTCTGCTACAAGATTCTCTTTGATGGCACCATGATAACTAAGCAGGTCGCCTTGCAATATGCTCGACTGTGTGCCATCTTCAAGCATTGAAATAAGCAACCCGACATCTGTCATATATACCTTAAACTCTTTCTTGATTTTATGTCCGTCAAGCGGCAGTTCCGTAATCTCCGTATTATAGCATCTGCGAATGATGCCGGCATCCTCTATCCACTGCAGGCTTCCAGCATAGTCGCGGCCACGGCCTCCCGGACGGACCACGTTATAACTGAACTTCTTATATTCGCGAGCCAGTTGAGCGGGTATCGACTCGAAGCATTCCCTGATGTGCGACTTGTCGGCAGCAGGAGCATACTTCACCATGTCCGACTTATACTCATCCACGATGCGCCTCTGCACAGCAAGTACCTTGCCAATCTGCTTTGTTTCCATGAAGGTGGTCACCACCTCAGGCATACCGCCCACCACGATATACTGATGCAGCAGTTCGCGGAAACGGTCGTGCAGCGCCTCTTCAACAGGCGTCTCGCTGTTCAGGCATTTCTTCAAGTAATCGAAGTGTATCGTCTTAATGCCATTGGCCCACAGCCACTCCTCAAAGTCCATTGGATACATATCCACAATATCCTCGAAACCAACTGGTATAGAGGCTTCTTCCTCCTCCTCCTGTTCCTCAGGTGACTTATAGCCATTTACACCTAACAATGATCCTGTACACATCACTTCATAGCGACCGTCCTGATGGAAATATTTCAGCGAGCCTCTTGCCTTCGGACAATCCTGAATCTCGTCAAAGATAAAACAGGTCTTGCCTGGCTCAATCTCTGCATTGGGCATAGCCGCCGTAATGCGCATGATGATGGAGTCCACTTCCAGATTCGGAGTGAAGAATTTCTTGTAGTCCGGATGCTCACGGAAATCCAGATATACCACATGCTTGAAATGCTTTTGTGCAAAGTCCATCACACTGCAGGTCTTGCCGCACTGGCGAACTCCTTTCACAACCAATGGCTTGTGAGAGGCGTCATCCAACCACGATTGGAGTATGTTTTCTATCTTTCTTTTATACATAATAACACGTTTTATAGCCGACTTTCTTTTGTTGGTTACACATTTTATGGCCGACTTTTTGTGCAAAGATACACATTTTATTTTATTTCTCAATACTATTTGCAGATGAAAAGTGTGATAATTAAGTCAGTTTAACTATTTTCCATGACCTCTAAAAAGTGTGTATGCAAAAGGAAATTTGTTTCAAGGGTTAGGAAAACGCCCCTCTTATTCGTTATATAGATAGGCAATGTCCTTAAAGCAGGACTTTTTGCTCCTATAACATGAAATGTCTAATTTAAAAACTTAGAGTATGAAAAAGAAGATTAATTATTTCCACACAATTGGTCGTATGGTGTATATACATTTCTTTTATTTATAGTTGGATATTTCGTTCTTTATGTGTATCTTTGCAAATAGAAGAGTATAATTCTTGTTTCGTTATCTTAAAGGAATGAATGTTGAAAAGAGAGAATTAGAACAACAATATATCGACAGCTATCAGCGAATGCTCACAGTGGCGCGGCTGATTTTGAAAAATGAGGATGAGGCTAGCGATGCTGTGAGCGACGTGTTCGCCAGACTTGCTGACGGATCTATGGTATTGCCAGAAGAGAATCCGGAACGCTATCTGATGGCGACGATTCGTAATCTTTGCATTACCCGCATTCGCCGGATGACGCTACACGAACGGATAGAGCGCAGATTGTCGCTCTCTGAGCCGACTCAGGCATCAATGGCAAGTGAACGGGAGATAGCCATAGAGATGATCGACTACGCAGAAAAGACTTTTTCCAACCAGACTTGGCGCATATTCCAACTGCGATTCGACGAGGGACTGCTGTATCGGGAAATCGCAGAGCAACTGGGTATCAGCGAGGTTACTGTCTATAAACACCTGGCTGAGGCACTAAAAAAACTAAAAGAGAAATTTAATCCTACAAGAAGATGAAAGATATCGAACAACTGCTCAGAATGACAGAGCATCCGCAAGACTATACGGACGAGGAGTTGCAACAGATGATGAGCAACCCCGACATGCGGGCATATTATGAGTTGATGGTCAGTGCCGAGGCTGGGTTTGCCATGAAGAAGAACAAAGCGACGACAACGACGACTCGTCCTAAGATCTATGCCATAGGCAATAGGTTCGTAAAAATTGCCGCTATATTCATCGGCATCCTTTTTATCACAGGCATTGGCTATGCAGCCTACCATCTTGCCGTTGGAGGAAACGCTCCTGCCAATGAGGAAGTAAAGGTTCCGACTCAAGAAACGCGCACGACGGAATCCCACCAACAAGAAGTGCAGAATGTCGTCCGCACCTTTGAGAATGTCGAACTTCAGCAAATACTCCAGGAATTGTCGGACTACTATCATGTCGGTGTGAAATTCCACAATGAAAAAGTCCGCCATATCCGTCTTTATACGAAATGGGATCCCTCAGCCCCGCTGAAACAGATCATAGAGCGACTCAACGGCTTTGAGAAAGTGAACATCAGACTGGACGACAACCAGATAATAGCAGAATAGCCATGAGACGGATAGCATACCTTATTATTATATGCGCCTTCTGCAATGTGGCACAGGCCCAGCATACTTTTAAGGGGACTTCGCTCTCGGAAGCACTCATCGAACTCGACAATTCATCGAAGCACTACGATATATCCTTTGTCTATGACGAACTGGAGGACTTCACCGTTAGTAAAACAATCAAGCGGGGATGTTCCCTGCCCGAAGCCGTTCGCGAAGTATGCGGTTTCTATCCCGTCAGGGTATCTGTAAAGGGGAGAGACATTCTGGTGGAGTGCATCCAAAAAGACCGCACGAAACTCAGGGGCCGACTCGTGGGGCCAGACCGCCAACCCGTTGCCTACGCCAACATCACTCTCTTTCCCTCTACCGATTCTACATACTTAGGTGGCGGCGTGAGCAATGAGGCTGGCGACTTCGTCATCCCTTGCGGGGCAGAGCGCACGAGAGTCCGTATCAGTTGTGTGGGCTTTAAGACCATCGAGCGGGAAATGGCCGTCGGCGATGCCGGCACCATCCGCATGCAGATGGAAAACAACTACCTGAGCGACGTCACTGTCAGCGGACGGCTGTCCGTCATCCGTAGTGAGGCGGGCAGACTACAGTATATCGTCAGCAACGACGAATTTGCCAAAGGCCATAATGCCCAGGAACTGCTCAACCGTGTGCCGATGGTGAGTATGGCGGGCGGACGCGCCATGATCCTGGGCAAAGGCCCGGCCCGATTTATGCTCAACGGGCGCATCACGGAAATGGGCGACGAGGTCATCCAACAGAAACTCTGGACGATGCACTCGGAAGACATCGACAGGATAGAAGTCATCTCCATCCCATCAGGCCGTGACATGACAGAGATGGGTGGAGGTTACATCAACATCGTCATGCGCCGCGATCAGACCCTCGGCTGGCGGGGTGACATCAGCGCAGAGGGAGGCCTCAGCGACGATTGGAGTGGACGCGGCAGCGGTTCCGTCAGTTACGCCTCGGAGAAGTTCGACATGACAATCGATGCCCACGGCGGACGCACCACACAAACAACGGATGATGTGACAACATACCATATCAAAAACTTCAGTTACGATGTTCGCTCTACTACACATACCAAACAGACAGACAAGGACTTGGCAGCCAATCTGACCTTCCGCTATCTGCCCACCGACAATCTGGAATTAGGCGGCATGCTCTCATGGCAGTTGCAATGGCCAGAAAAAGTAACCGATGGCGTTTTATCCTACTCGGGGCTAACGTCAATTTCCGAAGCCACGCAGACTCCCGCCAACAACACCAATATCAAAAGTCTGACAGCCTACTGCGACTGGCACCTCGACACCAAAGGCAAACTGCTCAGCCTTACCTATAATAATTATAAGAAGGATGAGGATGCAATGAGTGGTGTTCAGTTTTCTAATCCCTCAGAGATACCAGATATTAAGACATGGAATGGATATTTTACCGAGGTTGATTATCACATCCAATCAGGCAGACTTGACCTGTCACTTCCGTTCAACATCGCCACCATCGATGCAGGTGCCTCCTATACAAGCATCAAGAATCAGGGCTATCTACAGTATGAAGAAAGTGAAATTATATTCCTTGACAATGGTGTAATTGATGACTATAAGGAGAAGAGGAAGGCGGCCTATGTGTCATTCCATCATGACTGGGGAAAATGCGCCATCAAAGCAGGACTTCGCTATGAGCATATCGATCTGGAGCAAGATCAATACATCGATTATAACCCATATGCTCTTCCTCGTTTGCTTGATGCTGGCATACATCGTGACTACTGGCTACCATCGCTCAGTCTTTCCTTCAGGCCAAAGCAAGGGCAGCAAATCAATTTATCATGGGGAACAGACTGTGTCCACCCAAACTTCTACGACTTAACCCATCTCCGTACCTATAAAACAGGATATGAAACTTATCATGGTAACCCTGGACTTATACCCAGTCGGACAAGCAACATAGAACTGAGTTATCATAACTCTAATGGTTTCTATGCTTGTGCCTATCATCATCATGCCAGTAATCAGGTGGAAAGAGTCACAGAGATTAGTGAATATATTAGGCCCTATGTTGGGGTTAGCGAATTCTCTTCTACGTCGTATCCCAGGAATTACGGAAGAAGCAATCAAAGCGGAGTTTATTTGAGACATCAACTTCAGTTGACAACAAGTTTGCTTGCCACAGCCGATGGCGAAGCCTACTATCTTGATATTAGTCCTTATAATTCGTATACAAAGTCCTATTACCATTCTGTCTATGGATGGGGGGAAAGGTTGAGCCTTTCTGCCGATTGGTACATGAATCGTCAGCATACTCTTTTACTGAATGCCCGCTACCAGCATTGGTTCTCTGACCATACGGGTATGACCAAGACAGACAGTTATGGCTATTTCTACTTCGCCTTGCGTTATTCCTTGCTGGACGATCGGTTAAGACTCTCATTAGTGGCCAACGATCCCTTTCACCAAAATGTCACAACAGAGACCTTATGTATTTCTGGTCAAGCATATACTTCAAATATGGTGTATATTCCTGTTCATCATTTCAGCCACACCAACCATCATGCCCACTATATCGGCCTAACTGCCACTTACTCTTTTGGTGGTAAGAAGGTGCGCCGCATCCAGCATGACATGAAGGATACGGAGTCGCAACGCGCTGAAAAGCGATAGCGTTTATTATTTTAACAACATGAAGAAGAATATTTGATGGCACATATACATCAATTTCAATGTAAAATAAACAAAGAATAATAATGGGACCGTAGAAATATCACATAAAATTTGGATGTAAGAGAGAAAAAGAGTATCTTTGCACCCATGTCACATTGCATCCTGTCCCTGATGTGATATACGCAGAACAGACAAAGCAATCGGATGAAGCAGAGGTTACACCTTATTATATTATGCGCCGTGCTGGTCTTTGGGGCCTGTAGCGAACGGCGGGAGTACCGCGAGGCGCTGGCGCGGGCGGAGGCAGTGATGGGCGACCGTCCCGACTCGGCCCTGCTGATCCTCGACAGCCTCGGACAGCACGAACCGGAGTTCGGCAGGCATTTCCGCATGCAGTATCTCCTGCAGCGCACTAACGCCCAGAACATGACCGACGTCAAGTTCACCTCCGACTCTTTGGCGAAGGAACTCGCCAACCATTTCGATAGTCACGGCACCACCAACGAGCGGGTACTGGCCCACTACCTCTTGGGCCGCGCCTATAGTGACATGGGCGAGGCCCCACGCGCCATCAGCAGTTTTCAGGATGCCGTCGCCGCTGCCGATACGACGGTGAAAGATTTCGATTTCTATCTCTTATGTTGTGTCTATTCGCAGATGGCATCTATATATCGACGTCAACTTCTGCTGACCGATGAGATCGAGGCCCGTAGCAAAGCCAGTCATTCCGCTTCCCGTGCTAACCAGATACAATGGGCCATTTATTGTCAGGTCATGTCTGCCGGGGCTTATATCCTGTTAAATAAGAAGGATAGTGCCGAGATTATCTTGAAGTCTGCAATTGAACAATATCGAGAACACGGCTTTACTCAACAGGCTTTGCGCTATTCAAGATCATTGATACATCTATATACAGAATCTCCCCAACGGTTGGCAGAGGCCAAGGCCCTGATGGATCAGTTTGAGGCAGAATCCGATCTGTTCGACGAGCATCATGAACTTCCTCCTTCGCAGCGACAGTACTATGATTATAAAGGAAAATACTTTGAAGGTATTAATCAACTTGACTCTGCGGAATACTATTATCGGAAAATTTATTTCAAAGGTATGCCATTTGTTGCTCAAGATCCTATGTTTAGGGGACTCTTAAGCGTATTCACCAAGCGTCATCAGGCCGATTCCATTGCCAAGTATGCCCGATTGTATGGTATGGCCAACGATTCTTCCATTGCCCTTAAAGACCGAGATGTTGTAGCCCAAATGACCGCCAGTTATAATTATAGTCGCTATCAACTTAAAGCCGTAGAAAGTGAGAAGAAGTTCTACCAAACTCTTTCGCTTCTTATTGGTCTTTCTGTATGTTTTATCCTCATCATTATTGCCATATTCTTCGCGGTCAAACGATATAAGCAGATTCAAGAGAGAAAACGTTTGGAACTGATCAAGCGACATCAGGAGGAAGAAGCAAGAATCAAGGCTGTCCTGAACGAAACTACTGAAGAATACAACCGCAAGGTTGAGAGCCTCCAGATATTGGAAGAAACCCACCGCCTTGCCAATGTTGAGGCCACCAAGACCATTTCAGAACTTCGGACAGAGAAGGACAACTATCAAACGGAGTTCGCAAAAGCCCAGCAAACCATAACAGAGGCCAATACAATCTACGAACAGGAAAAAGCGAAACTTACGGATGAAATCGCTTCACTATCAGAAAAGATAGAGTCATATAAGCGCGAACAAGGTGTAGCCGTAGCCCTCAGGAAAAAAGATGATCTCGAAGGTGAGTCCATCATTGTTAAACTCCGTTCGATGGCGGAAAAGCCTAAGGATACCATCACAGAGGATGACTTCTGTCTCTTGGAGCAAACGATAAGCAATTACTATCCGGCTTTAATCCTCGACCTCAAGCAGAATCCAAAATTCAGTAATTCCGACCGACAGGTCTGCATAATGACTGCCCTGAAGTTCCGTCCTGGTGATATTGTCAACCTGACAGGTCTCACCAGTTCAAAGGTGACAAATGCCAAAGAGAAGATAAACATGCTGTTATTCGAGACCAAATCAGCCTCTTCACTACACCAGAATCTTGCAAAACGTTATGATATTTGATGTTTCTGACTGATTCTGTAAAACCTGTAAATGCAAAAGACTTATTGTAATAAGTTTAGACTCAACAAATTACCCCGTCCATAAACACTTGTTAACGATCTGTTCTGTAAAAGACTGTAAAGACTTCCCTTTGTAAATTTGTGCTGTATTTCTGTTTTTCATAATTTTGCGGCGATAACTTAATAAACTGTAAGATTATGAAAAAGAAAAGGTTTCTAATTATTTCGTGTCTGGCAGCAGTGCTGTCATTTACCAGTGTGAACGTCTATGCCGATCCCGAGGGCATTGATTTGCAAGTAGGCTATGAGGATCCTGATTTTGGCAATGACGGACAACCCAAGACTCCAATTCTTATTCCTGAGGTTAGTCTTGACGGCCATACTCTTTTCTTTGATACAGCATGTGACGGCTGTACGCTCCGTTTGGTAGATGCAAACAACAATGTGGTGTATTCTACGGTCATTCCGACTGGTACAACCAGTTTGGTCTTACCCTCGTCTCTCTCAGGTGAATATAAGATTCTGATTATTCAGGACAATCTTTATTTCTATGGATACATCAATCTGTAAAACAACAAATAATAATAACTTAAAAACAAAGATTCTATGAAAAAGACATTATTTATAACCGCTCTCTGCGCACTGGCAATCTCAGCAAGCGCACAAACTACGGTTACGGCACTTAAGGTTCAGGGCAACAAGAATATAGCCATACATACCGATGATACGGCATTATCGCCCATTTCTATTAATAGTGCAGGTAATTCATCTTACTATATGTATTGTAATACTGGTGGAAAGAAGGGCTTTTACCTGACAGCATCAGGAAGTGGTCCAGGCTCTATTTACGGTGGTGAGTTCAATGTTTCATATAATGGTCCCACTAATATAGGATTTAAAGGTCAAGCGCAGATGGGTGGCACATGTATCGGCGTGATGGGTAGTTCTGGAACGGCAACTACAACGTTAGGCGTGTTAGGTAGTATTGGTAATACTAGTACTGGAGCAGGCATATATGGTACTATATATGGAGACATGGGCAGTTACCTGTCTTACGGTGAAAAATATGCAGGTTTCTTTCATGGTGGTGTTAAAGTGACGGGTAGTATAATTTCCAGTACAACACTTCAAGGAGCCTTGCTCGGTGAGTCATCTAGTTCGTCTACTTCTTCTGTAAACGGTCTGTCCCTAAGGTTCGCATCTATATCTAGTAGTCTATCAGGACTCAACGTCACGACCTATCAGAAGGAGCGTCCAGAACAGCCCAAAGTCATTCAGACCATTTATGATCTTGATGATGAAACCCTCCAACGAGGAGAGGAACCTGAACCAGATATTATTGATGAGCAGTTCTATGATAAGAACCACTTTGCCCTTGACGCAGACCGACTGGAAGAGGCATTCCCCGATCTGGTCTATGTCAGGAAAGACGGCAGTAAGGCCATTAACTACGTGGAGATGATTCCGCTGTTGGTGCAAAGCATCAACGAACTGAGTGCAGAAATTGAAGTGCTGAAGGGGCAGACATCGGAAGGAGCAGCCGGGAAAACCCGCTCAACAACAGAGATACAAGGCTCCTTAAAATCCCAGAATAAACTTTACCAGAATACCCCCAACCCCTTCAAGGAGCAGACCGTCATCCGCTTTTCCTTGGCCGATGACGTGCAGAATGCTGCCATCTGCATCTTTGACATGACAGGCAAGACCATCAAGAAACTCCCCGTTTCGTCAGGCATGGAGAGT
>CAJODF010000028.1 GCA_905233555.1 uncultured Prevotella sp.
CCGCTCGAAATCCTCTGAGGTGAGGATGGCATCAAAGAGTGCTTTGAAGTTTTTCTGGTACTTGTACACGCTCTCCATCTTCGGCATGTTACTGCTTGTAACCACAGCCGTACGCACCCCATGACGGTGCAGGTCGGCTATCAATTCTTCAAA
This sequence comes from uncultured Prevotella sp., assembly GCA_905233555.1. Lineage (GTDB taxonomy): Bacteria > Bacteroidota > Bacteroidia > Bacteroidales > Bacteroidaceae > Prevotella. Next base: position 154 of record CAJODF010000028.1, read on the forward strand.
GCCCTCGATATAGTCGTAGTGCATCTGCCGCTCGTAGGCATTCAGACGCTCAGTGATGGCGGCCTGCTCCGACAGCAGTGGGCCACTGAACCACTGATTGTAGATCTCCGTCAGCGTCATGCCCTTGATCTCGTCCTCCAAGCCCGGATGTTCCGGATGGTACCGACGGCACTGACTGCCCCAAAACACAGAGTACTGGGGTTCTGTGTCGAACACCACGCCATCGAGGTCGAAGAGGGCTGCTTTCAGAACTTTTTCCTTCATTTGCTGCAAATTTCGCTGCAAAAATACAACTTTTTTACGATTTCTTTGCCTATTTCCTAATTTAAGTGTATTTTTGCACATAAATTTCTGACCAAGACCACTTTTTAGCATGAAGAAATTCACATTTACCGCCCTTATGGCCTGCTTTATCCTGGCCTGTTCAACAGAGATAGACGATACCATCGTCTTCGACAACGCTATCGCCGACAAGGAAGTCAAATTGTCAAACGACGAAGGCTCCCCCGTCTGTGCCGTCCACCTGCAGATAGCCACTGCCACCGAGGAGAACGGACACAAGGCAGAGGTCGTCAACAGCGTCATCCAAAAGCGGCTGCTCAACATGGAGGAACTCACCATGCAACAGGCTGTTGATTCGTTTGCCAACACCTATACCAAGACCTACGCCCGCAACCTCCTGCCCCTCTACAATCAGGACCGTGCCGACACCGCCAAGCGTACCTGGTACGAATACCACTACGTCATCACCAGCGAGGCCCGTCAGGGCAGCAAGAGCACGATGGTCTTCATCGCCACCACCGACTATTACGAGGGTGGTGCCGAGAACGTGAACCAGCGTAGCACCATGAACTTCGACGTGCAGACGGGACGTCTGATGGAACTCAACGATATCTTCGTGCCCGGCTACGAGAACCAACTCAGCGCCGTCCTTCAAAAGGCCCTCTGCGAAAAAGTGGGCGCCAGCGACCTCTCCACCCTGCGCCAGAATGGCTACCTCGTGGGGATGCAGATGTTCCCCACCCATAATTTTATTCTGGAAGACGAGACCATCACCTTCATCTATAATCCCTCCGAGATTGCACCTCGTACATTGGGCGAGACAGAACTTATCATCCCCCTGAGTGACCTCACCCAAATCCTGCGCAAAGAACAGAAGTCATGATAACCCTCATAGAGAAATATTTCCCCAACCTCACCGACGTCCAGCGGCAGCAGTTCCAGGCTCTCGACGCCCTTTATCGCGACTGGAATGCCAAGATCAACGTCATCTCGCGTAAGGACATCGACAACCTCTATGAGCACCATGTGCTCCACTCGCTCGCCATCGCCAAGACCATCAACTTCCGTCCTGGTACCCAGATACTCGACTTCGGCACGGGAGGCGGTTTCCCGGGTATTCCCCTCGCCATCCTCTTTCCCGAGGTGCAGTTCAAACTCATCGACGGTACAGGGAAAAAAATCCGTGTGGCACAGGAGGTGAGCAGCGCCATCGGTCTCACCAACTGTCACCCAGAGCACCTGCGTGGTGAGGATGAGAAAGGCAAGTTCGACTTCGTGGTGAGCCGTGCTGTCATGCCCCTCCCTGACCTCGTGAAGATCGTCCGCAAAAATATCGCCAAGCCGCAGAGAAACGCCCTGCCCAACGGCATTCTCTGCCTCAAGGGCGGCAACCTTCAGGGCGAGACACAGCCCTTCCACAAGATTGTGCAGACCACCGATATCAGCACCTTTTTTGCTGAGCCCTGGTTCAAGGAACAGAAATACGTCATCTACCTCCCGATATGATTACCATTAAGCGTTTCACCTGTAATATGCTCGCCGAGAACTGCTATGTGGTGAGCGACGACACCAACGAGGCCGTCGTCATCGACTGTGGTGTGATGTACGACAATGAAGGCACCGCCATCATCCAGTATATCCGGGACAACGGCCTGAAGCCCGTCCACCTGCTCTGCACCCACGGCCACTTCGACCACTGCATGGGTAACGGCCTCATCTACCGTGAGTTCGGTCTGAAGCCCGAGGCGCATATCGGCGACCAGTTTCTGATGGAGAACATGGTGCAGCAGACTGCCGACATCCTCGGTGTCAACCTGCCGATGGAAGTACCGCCCGTAGGCCGATACCTCACCGACAAAGACACCATCACCTTCGGCAACCACACCCTGCAAATACTCCACACCCCGGGCCACACGCCAGGCGGCGTCACTTATTATTGCAAAGAAGAAGGCATCGCCTTCAGTGGCGACACCCTCTTCCGTATGAGCATCGGACGTACCGACTTCGAAGGCGGTTCCTACGAACAGATCATCCATTCGCTCACGATGGTGCTCGGCAAACTCCCAGCCGACACGAAGGTCTATCCCGGCCACGGCCCAGAGACCACCATCACCGATGAGACCCACTACAATCCCTACATGATATAAGGTAAATCAAAAAAGCCGAGGGCTGCAATGCTCTCGGCTTTTGTTTTTCGATTAGAAGGGCAGATCGTCGGCGCTACCCTCGCCTGCAGGCTCCTGAGCGGGCGGGAAGGGAGAAGTAGCAGCATCAGGTGCCGGCGGGAAGGGAGAGGCTCCAGGAGCGACACCAGCCACAGGGGCACCAGCAACGGGCACCTGACCACGCAATACGTTGTAGGCACGGATATCGTTGAACCAACGGCCCTGATATTCGTGGGCGTCGATATCGAACTGGATGGTGACATCCTCGTTCATCTGAATATTGAACTGCTTAATCCTGTCTTCTCCGAAAACACGGAACACGCAACGCTTCGGATACTGACCCGGGACCTCAATCACATAGTCCTGAGACATCCAAGAGTTACCTGTGCGGGCTGATACGCCACTCTGTGCTGCCAAAACGGCAATGATTCTACCTGTTAATTCCATCGTTTGAAATGTTTTTATTTGTTGTTTTTTCTGTTTTCAGGTGGCGAAATTACTAAAAATAGTTTGAAAAATGGAATTTTCCCATGTTTTTTTTGTAGATAACAACGTTTTTTTGTACTTTTGTACTCAATTATAAATAAGGATATCTATGAGATTTACATTATCAAGCACAGCGCTGAGCAACAAACTCTCAGCCCTTTCAAAAGTGATTAACAGTAAAAACGCCCTCCCCATCCTGGGCGACTTCGTGTTTGACATCCAGGGCCAGACCCTGACGCTGACCGCTTCGGACAGTGAGAACACGATGCGCACCACCATCGAACTGACGGAGAGCGACGGCGACGGACGCTTCGCCATCGGCAACCACGACGTGCTGGAGGCCGTAAAGGGATTCTCCGAGCAGCCCATCACCTTCGACGTGAACATGGAGCAGAACCTGGCGAAGATCAGTTACCAGAACGGTCTCTTCTCGCTGCCCATCGAGAACGCCGACGAGTTCCCTATACCGGCTCCCGTAAGCGAGAATGCCAATAGCATCACGCTGCCCAACAGTCTGCTGGCAGAGAACATCAATCGCACCATCTTTGCGACGGCTCAGGACGAACTGCGCCCCGTGATGAACGGTATCTACTTCGACCTGACACCCGACTGTCTGGCCGTAGTGGCCAGCGACGGCCACAAACTGGTGCGCAACAAGGTGTTTGCCATCAAGGCCGACCAGCCTGCCGCCTTCATCCTGCCAAAGAAGCCAGCCAACCTGCTGCGCAACCTGCTGGGTAAGGACGGAGACGACGTCATCATCCGCTTCGACGATCGCAATGCCGAGATAAACTACGGCGACGGTACCATCCAGTGCCGACTGATCGAGGGCCGTTATCCCAACTACAACAGTGTGATTCCGCAGAACAACCCCAATGAACTGCGCATCGACCGCATGGGCCTGCTGGCAGCACTGCGTCGCGTACAGCCGTTTGCCAACGACTCGAGCAACCTGATCCGCTTCCACGTGGAGGGCACCACCCTGCAGTTGGACGCCGAGGACTACGACTTCTCGAAGACTGCTACCGAGCGTGTGGCTTGCGAGTATAACGGCAAGTCAATGAGCATCGGCTTTAAGGGCTCGTCGTTTATCGAGATACTGAGCAACTTTGACTGTCAGGAAGTGATCATCCAGTTGGCCGACCCCAGCCGCGCAGGTCTGGTGCTGCCCTCAGAGCAGCCTGAGAATCAGGACGTTCTGATGCTGATGATGCCCATGCTAATCAACGACTAAATGAAACTGAATCTGACAAAGCCTCTGGTCATTTTCGACCTAGAGACAACAGGGCTCGACATCGTGAAGGCCCGCATTATTCAACTATCCTATATCAAGGTACATCCCGACGGGCGTGAGGAGCGTGGCGACATGCTCCTCAACCCTGAAGAGCATATCCCCCAGTTCGTCACGGACCTGACGGGTATCAGCGACGAGGACGTGAAGGACAAGCCCACCTTCAAGCAGGTGGCCGCAAATCTGGCTACGCTATTCGGAGGCAGCGACTTCGGCGGCTTCAACAGCAATGGCTACGATATCCCCCTGCTGGCGGAGGAATTCCTGAGAGCCGGCATCGACTTCGACTTCTCGAAGTGCCGTATGATCGACGCGATGAATATCTTCCGTAAGATGGAGCGTCGGAACCTGGCCTCGGCCTATAAGTTCTATTGCGGCCGCAAGATGGAGGACGACTTCGAGGCCCACCGTGCCGACCAGGATACCGAAGCCACTTATCGTGTGCTAATGGGCGAACTGGACAAGTATGCCCCAGGTGCCAATCCCGACGAGCCGGAGAAGGTGTTGGAGAACAACATGGACTGTCTGCACGAGTTCTCAAAGATGAACAACAACGTGGATTTCGCAGGACGCATCGTCTGGGCAGAGCAAAAGGACGCCAACGGCAAGACTATTGTCGATAAGGACGGCAAGCCCGTAATGGTGGAGACCTTCAACTTCGGCAAGTACAAGGGGATGCCCGTGGCCGACGTGCTGTACAGGGATCCCGGCTACTACGGCTGGATGCTGAACGGCGACTTCACCTACAACACAAAGCAGGTGCTGACGCGCATCCGCCTGCGGAGCATGCAGAAATAAAGAAGTGAAAAGTGATGAGTGATAAGTGATGAGTAAATACGGAAAACATATAGAAATGTGGAGTCTCAGATTACTGGGACTACTTATCACTTATCACTTATCACTTATCACTGTTCCTGCGCAGGAGTTGCAGATGAAGGTGACTGTGAACCACAGTCAGATACAAGGCACAGACGCCTCGGTGTTCGAAAACCTGCAGCAGACGCTGGAGCAGTTTGTGAACGAGCGCCAGTGGACCGACCTGCAGTTCCAGAAGAACGAACGCATCCAGTGCAACCTGAATATCACCGTGAGCAAGTACGTGCGCGATGAGAACAGGTTCGAGTGCTCGGCCATCATACAGGCCAACCGCCCCGTGTTCAATTCCGCCTACACCACCACCTTATATAATAATAAGGACAACGACTTCCACTTTGAGTTTGCGGAGTTCGACCAATTGAACTACAACGACGAGACGGTAGATAACCAGTTGACGGCACTCATCGCCTACTACGCCTACCTGATCATTGGGCTCGACCTCGACAGTTTCTCGCCGATGGGCGGCAGCGATATCCTGCAGCGTTGCATGTATCTCGTCAACAACGCCCAGAGCCTCGGGTTCCCGGGATGGAAGTCGTTTGAGGACTCACGCAACCGTTTCGCCATCATCAACGACTATCTCGACGAGGCCATGAAGCCTTTCCGCCAGATGCAGTACGACTTCTACCGTAAGGGGCTTGACGAGATGGCGAGCAATGCGGAACGTGGGCGCACGGAGATATCCACCACCCTGCAAGAGAACCTGAAGAAAGCACACTCGGACAAGCCGCTGAGTCTGTTGCCACAGATATGGCTCGACTACAAGAAGGACGAACTGGCCAGCATCTACAAGGGCAAGGGGACACAGAAGGAAAAGGAATCCCTGCACGAACTGCTGATGAGCATCAACGCCTCGCAGAGCAGAACCTGGGAACAAATCACGAAATAATGCTGAAACACCTCTATATCAAGAACTTTACGCTGATCGACACCCTCGACATCGACCTGTATGCCGGCTTCTCCGTCATCACGGGTGAGACAGGTGCGGGCAAGAGTATCATACTGGGAGCCATCGGTCTGCTGTTAGGACAGCGTGCCGACTCGAAGGCCATCAAGACGGGAGCCGACAAGTGTGTCATCGAGGCCCACTTCGACCTGACCCGCTACCAGATGGAGCCCTTCTTCAGCAAGAACGATATCGAATACGATGCCGACGACTGCATCATCCGTCGCGAACTGACGAGCGCTGGCAAGAGCCGGGCCTTCATCAACGACACCCCCGTGCCGCTGACGATGCTCAAGGAACTCGGCGACCGGCTCGTGGATGTGCACTCGCAACACCAGAACCTCCTGTTGAACAAACAGGACTTCCAACTCAGTGTGGTGGATATCATCGCCAACGACGCGAAGGAACTGGCGCAGTATCAGCAGACTTACGCCGACTATCTGGCAGCCAACAAGGAACTGGAGGCGCTGCGCGAGGAGATAGAGCGCAACCGACAGAACGCCGACTTCTTGCAATTCCAGTACGACGAACTGACCAGTGCCAACCTGCAACCCGACGAACTGGAGGAACTTGAGCAGAAGAGCGACACGATGACCCACTCGGAAGAGATCAAGGGCGCCCTCTATACCGCCGACAACGCCCTGCAGGGCGACGAGAACGGCGCAGTGGGAGCCTTGCGCACCACCGTCAGCGCACTGAAGGGCATCAGCAAGGTCTTTTCTTCAGCCACCGAACTGGCAGAGCGCCTCGACAGCACCTACATCGAACTGAAGGATGTGGCGCAGGAGATCAGCAGTCTGCTGGAGCGCGTCGATTTCGACCCCTCGGAACTGGAGATGGTGAACAACCGCCTCGACAGACTCTACGATCTGCAGAAGAAATACCACGCCGACACCATCGACGACCTCATCGCCCAGCGTGACGAAATCGGGCAGAAACTCAGCCACATCGAAAATAGCGACGAAGCCCTGCAGGAGATGCAGCAGAAGGTGACACAACAGAAGGCGCAATGCGAGAAGCAGGCCGACGCACTGACGAAACTCCGCAGCAAAGCAGCCAAACAGATCGAGCAGGAACTGCAGCAGCGACTCGTCCCCCTCGGGATGCCGCACGTGCGTTTCAATATAGAAATCACAAAGGAAGTGCTGGGCCGCAGCGGACAGGACAAGGTCGGTTTCTTGTTCAGCGCCAACACCTCCACCCCACTCCAACCCGTATCGCAGGTGGCCTCCGGCGGTGAGATCGCCCGTGTGATGCTCGCCCTGAAGGCGATGATCAGCGGTGCCGTGAAACTGCCGACGATCATCTTCGACGAAATCGACACGGGTGTGAGCGGCAAGACCGCCGAGAAGATGGCCGAGATCATGCGCGAGATGGGACAGCAGGAGCGCCAGGTGATCAGCATCACCCACCTGCCCCAGATAGCCGCCCTCGGCACACACCACTACAAGGTGTCAAAGGAGGAAGGCGCACAGGGCACCATCAGTCGCATGGAAGAACTGACGCCCGAGGAGCGCATCACGGAGATTGCACAGATGCTCAGCGGCAGCGACGTTACCGATGCCGCCATCCAAAACGCAAAACAACTATTAAAGGTAAAAAAGTAAGAAAGTAAAAAAGATGATTATGAAGAATAATAGGAATAGGATGGTAATGAGGCGGGTATTAGGGTTTTTACCCTTTTACCTTTTTACCTTTTTACCTTTGTCCGCTCAGCCTGGGTGGGTGAAGAAGGCCACGAAGTCAGTCTTTACTGTGAAGACCTTCAGTGCCGACGGCTCACTCATCGGGAGTAGCAACGGTTTCTTCACAGGCACCGACGGCGAGGCCGTCAGCAACTTCACGCCCTTCAAGGGTGCCTCACGGGCCGTCATCATCGATGCCGCAGGCAAGGAGATGCCCGTGAGCGCCATCATGGGTGCCAACGATATGTACGACGTGGTGAAGTTCCGCGTGGCTGCCAGCAAGACACAGCCCCTCACCATCGCCACCGAGATCGCCCCGACAGGTAGTACCGTCTGGCTGCTGCCCTATCGCGAGACGAAAGTCATCAAGAATGGTGCCGTGCGCAAGGCCGAGACCTTCCAAGAGGAATATGCCTACTACACCGTCGCCATGCAGACGCCAGAGACTGCCGTCAGTTGTCCGTTGCTGAACGAGGCCGGAGAGGTTGTCGGACTCATGCAACAGCCCGCCTCCGCCGCTGACTCGCTGAGTTACGCCGTCAGCGCCCGCTTCGCCGACTCGCTGAAGGTGACGGGATTCAGTCTGAACGACCCCACCCTGAAACTGACCGCCATCAAGAAGGAATTGCCTCAAACGCTCGAAGAAACCAACCTGCTCATCTATCTGGCAGGCTCGACAGTTGATTCTGCTACCTACGTCGGACTGGTGGATGAGATGATTGAGAAGTTCCCCGATGCCCCCGACGGCTACGTCTATCGCGCCGAGATCGCTGCCAACACCGCCAACTACGCGGCGGCAGAAAAGGACATGCAGCAGGCGCTGAAGGTGGCCGACGTGAAGGATGAGGTGCTGTTCAGTTACGCCCGCATGATCTACAACAAGGAGATTTATCAGAACCTACAGCCCTTCGAGCCGTGGTCGCTCGACAAGGCGCTGGCGCAGATACAGGAGGCCAACGGCATCAATCCACAGCCCGGCTACCGGCAATTGGAAGGCAACATACTTTTCGCACAGAAGAAATACGACGACGCCTACAATATCTTCATCGAACTGACGGATACGAATCTGGACAAGGCCGAGATGTGGTACGGTGCCGCCCGCTGCAAGGAGATGCAGAAGGACACCACCGCTATGCTCGCCCTACTCGACAGCGCCGTCTGCACCTTCAGCAAGCCCTACCTGAAGCAGGCCGCACCCTACCTCTGGACACGCGGCAACAAGCGCTTCGACTGCGGCAAATATCGCGATGCGGTGGCCGACTTCAACGAGTACGAGCAACTGATGGCGGCACAAGTGAACGCCCGATTCTACTACATCCGTCACCAGGCCGAGATCGAGGGGCGCCTCTACCAGCAGGCACTCAACGACATAAACCGCGCTATCCAGATGGAACCCAAGGAGTCGCTCTACCACGCCGAGAAGGCCGCACTCCAGATACGCGTAGGACAATATGCGGATGCCATCACGACGGCGGAGGAACTCATCGCCCTCGAGCCCGACGCCAGCAACGGTTACCTGTTCAAGGGCCTCGCCCAGTGTCTGACGGGCAAGAAGAAAGAGGGCTTGGAGTTGCTCCAGAAGGCCAAGGACATGGGCGACCCGCAAGCCGACACCCTCATCGAGAAATACAAATAAAACAAGAAATCCCCGCCGGGCTTGGCGGGGATTTCTTATGTTCGTAGCAACGAAGTTCGGCGGGGAGTTTTAGAACGGCATCGGCCCGTCGCCCTGCGGCGGTACCTGGAACGGGTTATAATCACCCACCGGCGGCTGGTCGTCGCCATTGATCTTCGAGCCCATAATCTCGCCCCCCATATCCTTCGACTTCTTACCGCTGAGGCGTGAATCCTCTGGATTCTCGAAGCGCGTAAACTCGCCACGGAATGTCAGCAGCACGTCGCCCGTAGCGCCCTTACGGTGCTTGGCGATAATGATCTGCGCCATACCGTGTAGGTCGCGCCCGTTGTCGTCTTGATAAATATGGTAGTACTCCGGACGGTGCACGAAGATCACCATATCGGCATCCTGTTCGATAGCACCCGACTCGCGCAAGTCCGAGAGTTGCGGGCGTTTGCCCTCCAGACCCTCACGACTCTCCACACCACGATTCAACTGCGAGAGCGCGAGGATGGGAATGTCAAGCTCCTTGGCCAGACCCTTCAGCGAGCGCGAGATGGTCGATACCTCCTCCTGTCGCGACGAGAAACGCATACCGTTGGCGTTCATCAGTTGCAGATAGTCGATCATGATCATCTTCACGCCGTGCTCACGCACCAGTCGGCGGGCCTTCGTACGCAGTTCGAATACGGAGAGTCCGGGCGTATCGTCGATATAGATCGGTGCGTCGAGCAGCGTGTTCACCCGCTTGTCCAGTCGGTCCCACTCGTCGGGCTGCAACTGCCCGTTCATAATCTTCGATCCCTGTATCTCGCAGACGTTCGAGAGCAGGCGGTTCACGAGTTGCTGGTTCGACATTTCGAGCGAGAAGAAGGCGATGGGTATGCGGTAGTCGGCGGCGATGTTCTTCGCCATCGAGAGGGCGAACGAGGTCTTACCCATAGCGGGGCGGCCGGCAACGATCACAAGGTCGGAAGCCTGCCAGCCGCTAGTGATGTCGTCGAGTTTATGGTAGCCCGTCGGCACACCTGTCAGTCCGTCCTTGTTAGCAGCGGCAGTCTGGATGGCCTTAATGGCCTGCGCTATCACGGGGTTGATCTGCGTGTAGTCCTTCTTCATGTTACGCTGCGAGAGTTCGAAGAGTGAGCCCTCGGCCTCCTGCATCAGGTCGTCGATGTCATTGGTCTCATCGAAGGCCTTCGTCTCGATGACGCTAGCGAAGGAGATGAGTTGTCGGGCGAGGAACTTCTGGGCAATGATATTCGCGTGGTACTCGATATTGGCCGAGGATGCCACGCGGCTGCTCAGTTCCATGATGTACGCGGGTCCGCCCACCTCGTCGAGCGTGCCGTCCTTCTCCAGTCGGTCGGCGACGGTGAGCACATCGACGGGCTTCTCGGCCATCGCCAAGTCGCGGATGGCGGCATAGATCATCTGGTTGCGGGGCTCGTAGAAACTCTCAGGATAGAGTGTCTCACAGACGATGGCGTAGGCGTCCTTGTCGATCATCAGCGCGCCGAGTACGGCCTTCTCAACATCGAGGGCCTGCGGCTGCAAGTGTCCATAAGTATTATCCACAGGCTGCTGCCTGCGGCTGTTGCGTCGGGTATTATTGCTTTGTTCTGCCATATCTTTTTTAGGTTTGGGCTACAAAGGTACAAATAAGTGAGCGAAAAACCAAATTTTATTTAAGTTTTTCCGGATTTATATTTTTTATGCTCCATTGATGTAACATTTGCCGTTTTTTACTACTTACAGGTAGGAAGTCGAATCAAAAACATCACGCATATGACGTACATCATTCAGAACCGCATCGTGCGGATACTTTACAATGACAGGGATTTCAGCGAAGAACTGAAACAACTGCTCTTTCCCAGCCAAAGGAACGAACATCAGAAACCAATCACTGTGATACGATTATAAAGAACGATATGGAGCACATGTTACATCACATCGAAAGTGAACAGCCTTTGGCTATTGTCTTTAACAAAGTCATCTCGAAAATCACCACCCTTTGGATTATGACTCGTCCTCGAATATTCGATGACACCAAAGGCGAAGAAGCAGCCTTCAAAATGACAACCTATTACCAAATAATACTTTGGGAGAAATGGTTGCATGAGGTCGTAAAACGTCTGCAAGAATGGACCGCAACCATCGACAACTATTTCGATGAGTTCAATGGCAGTTGGGAGTATTATGCCCTCTCTAAACGCCTTGATTTCCTGAATGAGAATGGAGGTGATGACGAGGATTACAATCCTGATGGCTCCATCAAAACAACAGACATCACTCACGAACAACTTAGATATCACACAATATTCTCCGATCTCTATCACGATTGCGTCGATATCGTTCAGGATACTAAACCGACTGACTTATATCCTCTCATCAATGCTATTGAGGCCAATTCACGCGTTTCTATCATTGATATACTACAGAAGGTCAGTGGCAAGGAAATAACAGCCTATACGATGGGCGATGACGGCCATCTGCGCCCAGTCACTTTCGCAGACAGAGAATTGCACAAAGTCTCAGAAATGGTTGAGGCCCATGATTATGGCCTGATTATCTATACCACCGCTTTGCTGATGGAGCAACTGACCAAAGGTATCGAAACAATCGCAAAATCAAGCACAGCCTTTCTGGATAACCATGACTTGCTTCTTGCTATTCAGAGCGATGCCGAGGCTATCCTCTCCCTCAACTTCGAGGACACCAGACATTTCAAATCAAGTAAAGTAATTAGTTATGACAAATTTTGACAAAAGACGCACATGAACCAACTGATGGAGCTGTCAACCATTCGTGAGATGATAGACACCGACTTCGTGAATCAGTTGATGATTGATATCAGGAGGAAACAGTTTGGGATTTCTAAAACTTGCATCGCCCAATAATTTCAATATTGCTTTTCCCCAATACAAGGCCATATAAATGCTCATCAAGGATTTTATCGTCTTTGACAGCCGAGGATTTCATAATTCCCTCTTTTTTGAATCCTGCTTTTTCAAGAACACGCATGGAGGCCAAATTAAAATCGAATACCGTAGCATAAAGACGTTTTAATCCATGCCTGAATTGAGCAAAGTTCCCGACCAGTCTTAATGCCTCAGTAGCATAACCTCTGTTCCAATATTGCTCACCAACGAAATAACCGACTTCGGCAGAATAGCGATTGACATCACGGCCAGATGTCAGACTGATGACACCGACCAACTCGCCAGAATTAAGAAACATGCCATAGACTATCCCCATTTTCCCTTGTCTGACATTGTCAAGAAAAGCCACAGCATCGTCCAATGTATAAGGATGGGGGAATGCATCACGCAAATTCTGTGCAACTGATTTGTTGTCGGCAATGTGTTGCAAAGCATCGGGTGTAGCTTTCAATATGCTTTCCAACCATATTATATCCTTTTCTTTTATCATCTTATTCTTTCATTTCATTCAACAAGTACTCCGCCAGATACGGCACAGCAAATACTAATTCACCTCGTCTTGGTGCCTCAATGACTCCCGCTTCTATCAGCCGCTTCCGATAAGGCTGTATGGCAGGGCCTTTCTTGCCCAATGCTGCCTGTAGTTTAGCTGTCGATACGGTTTCTCCATGTCGGGCCATCGCCTTCAGGAAGATTTTGTCGTTGTCCGACAGCGGACTCAGAATCGGTTTGAATACATTGTTCTCCATGTCGCCCATGGCCGACTTCTCCGCCTTGTTCATGATAGCTTCGTCAACAGTTCCTCCGTCAGAAGTATATTGAATTACGTAATATCCAATCAACTGCATCAGGTACGGAAAGCCGCGAGTAGCCAGTGCAGCCCTATCAAGAAGTTCGTCTGAGATTGTGATACCCATCCCCTTAAAAGCCCGCTCGTAGTAAGCCCTGATCAGATTCGTCGAAATCAGTCCCAATTCTACTCTACTCGCACGGTTAAGGAAGGTGAGTACTTGGTCGTTCAACACACCTGATACTGCATGTGGAAGCCCCGCCATCGCGATAGCAATGTTCTTCCCGTCACCCACAAGTTCTTGATAAGCCGATGCAACTTCACGCATCGCAGCAGAAGTACGCACTTCGTCAATCAATATCAACGCACCTTTGTCCTTCTCAGCCAACTTATCGCACAGCAGCGACATTTTTGAGCGGAATCCGTACTGTCGCTCCGCAGCTTCAGAGAACGTAAGACCGATGGTGAACCCAAGCGCACCAGCAGTCACACCAGTCAGTTTGCGCTTGTCATCTTTGAAGAAGGCCGAACCATTCAGTTGGAATTGCTCGATGATGGCCTTTGCCATTCCCTCATGAGCCGTCACTCGAGCCACCACATACCCTGCCTTTACTGCACGGTCGCTCAGTTCGAGCAACAGAGCAGTCTTGCCCATACCTCGTTGTCCGAGAAACAAAGTGCAACGGTTGCGACTCCCCACAGGCTCTTGCAAACCCACCATAAACTGCTCAATCACACCGTCACGACCGATATACTGGTCAGGACGATTGCCGAAAGTGGGCTGAAACACTATGTGATGCATATCTCTTTCAGTTTTCTTCATCTTGCTTTATTCTCTTTTATTCTTCTTTATTCTCTTTTATTCTTCTTTATTCTTTTTCCAGCGGCAAAGATACTGATAATTTCCGAATAGGCCAAAGTTTTTTAGAAAAAAGTAAAAAACATTTTAAGAGATGTAACATTTGATTATGAATCTTTCACCCAGACCTTATGCGAATGACTTCCTTTGGCGATGATACCTGATGCTGGGTCTGACGTGATGCGCTTCAAGTCGCGAGAGGCCATCGAACGACTTATGTGGTTGGCAATGGCATAGTCGCTCAGCGTGATATAACCACGCTCGCTAATCAGTTGGCGGGCACGTTGCATACGCTGTTCGAGTGTAGAGTCTGGACTCTCGAAACGTTGCACGCCAGGTTGAGCCCGTTCGAAGGTTGACTCGCGATTGATGTCCTTGATTAGTTCTTGATCGACCTTGAAATTGATGCCCTTCGCACAGACATGACGGTAATTCTCCTTGTGTTTCAACTCATCGCCAGAGGTTCCCGTCTTCTCGTCACTGAAACCCAGTGAAAGCGAAAACACGCCGAGTCCGTCTATTTTCATGCTGTGACCGTTGGGCAATGCCGATTTCATTGCCACAGTCAGTCCGTCAAGCACACCTCGAATAACGCCTTCGCTGAACGACGGCGAATAGCTGTGTATCAACTCCACCACCTTGTCGTAGTCGAACATCGTATAAATCTGCATCTTCGGGAACAGTGCGCTTTCGCCGTCTCCCATGCCATTCGGCAATTCTTGTAGTACGTAACTTGCCATCGTTCTAAATATTTTTTTGTCCTAACTATTTATTTCCCCAATACTCGCAATGTTTTCTATTTCAGGACCTGAAACTCATGTTTCAAGGTCTGCAATATGTGTCTCAAACTCAGAGATACATGTTTCGAACTCTGCAACAATATTTTTCGCTGCAAAGATACAAAAAAGTTCTTAATGGAAGAAAGTTCTATTTAGAAATTTGAAACATTTCTGCCACTTTGCTTGGAAATCTCGAAATGTTTTCGTATCTTTGCGGCATTGAAATCTATAAATATTTAAAGGTATGGGAAAGTTTAGTTTGATGGTGCTGCCGTATGCAGTGGAGGCGCTGGAGCCGGTGATTAGCAAGCAGACGCTGGAGTTTCATCATGGGAAACATCTAGCGGGGTATGTGAATAATCTGAATGGGCTGCTAGCTGGGAGTGGATTTGAGGAGATGACGCTGGAAGAGATCGTGTGCAAGGCTTCTGGTGGTATCCTAAATAACGCTGGGCAGATATTGAATCATGAACTGTATTTTGGACAATTCTGTGCTCCGAAGGAGAATAATATGCCTACAGGCAAACTCGCTGAGGCCATCGTGCGCGACTTTGGGTCGTTCGAGGCTTTCAAGGAGGCGTTCCAGAAGGCTGGTGCCACGCTGTTTGGCTCTGGTTGGGTTTGGCTGTCGGCTGATCAGGATGGGAAACTTGTGATTACGCAGGAAACGAATGCTGCCAATCCCATTCAGAAGGACTTGAAGCCGCTGCTGACTTTCGACGTCTGGGAACACGCCTACTATCTGGATTACCAGAATCGTCGTCCTGACCATCTCGCAGCGCTCTGGCAAATTGTCGATTGGGAGGTTATCGGAAAGCGTTTCGAGCCATGATAAAAACGTTATGAGGGACGTTGAGATACATAGTTGTCCAGAGTTGATGGAGTTCATCCAGGAGGTGGGATTCCTGCCGTTGTTGGATAGTGGCATACGAGGCTATTCGGCTGAGGATGTCGTCGATGAGGACTGCCGCTATGTTGTGATGGACGATGGTGGATGGGACTGGCCACTGTGGAAATGGAAAGGACCCATCGTCACAGAGGGTCGCTGCGTGTATGGGAAGTTCTTTGCAGGTAAGGCGGGGTTTGTGAGCAAGGAGTGGTGGCCAGATTTGTGCAACTACCGTTGTAGTTCGAGGCCTGCGCCCATTGAGGGCAGTATCGAGGAGACCATCCTGTTGACGCTGGCTGAGCAAGGTAGCCTGATTACACGAGAACTGCGTGCGGCCTGCGGTTTCGATGGTCCTAAGATGCGGAGCAAGTTTGATGGCTATGTAACTCGACTACAGATGGCCTGTCGCATCGTAACTGAGGACTTTGTGTATCCTACGGACAAGCATGGACACGAATACGGCTGGGGTTGGTCGCTGTTGACGACACCAGAGCGGCTGTTGGGGCGCGAGATGTGTCGATGTGAGCGCACGCCACAGGAGTCGTTCGAACGGATGTTTGAGCATCTTCGTAGGCTGCTGCCTGAGGCTACGGACAAGCAGATTGAAAAAAACATCAAATAATAAAGAATGTTAAATAATTGAAGGTGTCCCGACTTTTGGGACACCCGTGCTTTATCTTTGCAGCCATGTTGACAGAAAAGACAATGGAAAAACTGCGGATACTCGCAGAATCAGCGAAGTACGATGTATCGTGCTCGTCGAGTGGCACTGTGCGCAAAGGTAAACAAGGTATGGTGGGCTCTACGGTAGGCGGAATAGGTATTTGTCACTCGTTTGCTGACGACGGAAGATGCATCTCGCTGTTGAAGGTGATGCTGACGAACTACTGTATGTACGACTGTGCCTACTGCATCAATCGCCGTTCGAACGACATCAAGCGGGCAACGCTATCCGTCAGCGAGTTGGAGGAGATTACGATGGAGTTCTATCGTAGGAACTATATCGAGGGACTCTTTTTATCCAGCGGCGTGGTGCGCAATCCTGACTACACGATGGAGCGACTCGCCGCCATCGCACGTGACCTCAGAACAGTTCATCGCTTCAACGGCTATATCCACCTAAAAAGCATTCCTGGTTGTTCGCAGGAACTACTCAACGAGGCTGGACGCTATGCGGACCGTATGAGCGTGAACATCGAGATTCCCAAGGAGGAATCACTGAAACTACTGGCACCTGAGAAAGACCACAAAAGCGTGTTCCAGCCGATGCGCCTCATCCAGCAGGGCGTGTTGGAGAATAAGGAGGATCGCAAGAAATACCGCTACGTGCCACGATTTGTACCAGCGGGGCAATCGACGCAGATGATTGTAGGAGCGACGAAAGAGACGGACAAAGATATCCTGACGATGTCGTCGATGCTTTACGGCCAACCCACAATGCGGCGTGTGTATTACTCGGGCTACGTGAGCGTGAACACCTACGACCCACGACTGCCAATCTTGAAACAGCCGCCATTGGTGCGCGAGAATAGGCTCTATCAGGCTGATTGGCTAATGCGGTTTTATCATTTCAAAGTAGATGAGATTGTAGACGATGCACATACGAACCTCGACCTGGAGGTGGACCCTAAACTGGCTTGGGCGCTCAGGCACCCTGAGTTCTTTCCTGTGGATATCAATACGGCTGACTACGAGATGCTTTTGAGGGTGCCTGGACTCGGCACGAAGTCGGCCTGGCTCATCGTGAATTCGCGACGGTTCAATCGCCTGACGAGTTACGACTTGAAGAAGATGGGTGTGGTAATGAAGAAGGCAAAGTACTTTATTACGTGCAACGAACTGACTTCGCAGTTCTCGCAGCCCATTGTGGGGATTAATGAACTGCGCCCAGAGCGACTGAGACCACTGCTGATTTCGAAAGCACAACAGAAACGGGCAGCGGAAGAAATGCAACTGAAACTGGACTTTGGAGAATGACGGTATATGTGTTTGACGGAACGATGGACGGGCTGCTGACGGCGGTATTCGACGCATTCAGTCTGAAAGAAGAGCCACAGGAGTTGCTGGCCGAGGGCGATGCGCTACCGTTGTTCTGTGAAAGGACCTATCAGGTAAATACTGATGAGGAGAAGGCACGACGGGTGTGGGCAGGCCTGGAGAAACGACTGAGTTGCGAGGTCTTGCGACTGATTTCCGTCAGTTGGCTGTCAGAGTTAAGAGAGTTGAACACATCGTTGTTTCTGTATATCTATAAGGTGTTTAGACAGGGTGATATTTCACGAAATCTCGCTGACCCAGATGTGTTGGCGGTGACGAATATCGCCCGTCGCGTGTTGCACGAACAATTACGGATGAAGCAGTTTATCCGCTTCCAGAAGGCGAAGGACGGCACTTATCTAGGCGTCGTCTCGCCAGACCATAATGTGTTGCCCATCATCATCGACCACTTTCAAGATCGATTTAATGACCAGCCTTGGCTGATATATGATGCGAAGCGGCACTACGGGTATTATTACGAAAGGCCACAGGTAGGCGAGCAAAGCTCTGGAATTGGCCACGCTGCGCCCATCCGAGTCACTTTCGAAGATGAAGCCGCTGTGCCTTTCGACCTATCGAACGGCAAACTCGATGCTGAGGTGCTGAGCGACAACGACCAACTATTCCAAGACCTCTGGCGCACGTACTTCAAGGCTATCTGTATCAAGGAGCGCATGAACCCTCGCAAACAGCTGCAGGACATGCCTCGCCGCTATTGGAAATACATGACAGAGAAAAATGGGCGTTAGCCCAAAACACGCTTGAACATTTGTTGATAGGCCTCGACCTTTTTGTCAAAAGACAGAGGATAGGCGCGTGATGAGGATGGCAGGCGATAAAGAAGAATCTGATTGCCATCATTATTATAGGTGTCAGGGATGGGAACGGAAGTGTTCACTTTGGGAATGGTTGGAATACCAAGCGAGACACAGATGGTTTCTGTGGCTTTCTCACCTGTGGTGACAATGGCACGACAACGAGGCAGTTGATGCAAAAGTAAGCGAATATCCGTTGACTCCACCACCTCCAAGAACTTATCTGAGGCATTATCCTGCAAACGACGAATGGCTGTGGAGGTGTCGAAAAAGGCAAGGCCCTTTTCTTGGCAGAACGCGATAATCTCGTCAATCTTAAAACGTTTGGCTTCGAGATCCACGAAGTGGTTCTTGCCGCCAAAGAATATCTGCCCCTCAATGCGCCAGTGGTCATTGATAAAATTGGGGTAATAAAAGTCCATACACCAGCGTTTCCGTTGCGGCGGAAAACTGCCTAAGAACAGCACCTTCGCATTCTCTGGCAGGAAAGGACGCAATGGGTGGTACTCTACCCCTCCCTTATTGCGGGCAATATTCTCTGTGTTCAGATAGGAAGTCATCATAGTGCACGTTTATGTGGTCATCCAATGGTTCAGCATCTCCCAAAATACAGGGATTCTGACGTTGACAGGACTGTCTGGATTTGGTTCGTGAACAACAAAGCCTCGCTCTTCGAGATACTGTTGGCGAAGATGCTTCACGGCTGTGCTAGTTTTAAGCGAGTCGATGCTTTGCAGGTAGATACGGAAGAGCGTCGGATAGAGGTGAATGAAGTCGCAATTGATTTTGTCAGCCATCTGCTGGTGGTCAGCATCAAGATATAGAGTTTCGCCTTTGAGTAGACGCTCACGGAATCGCTTGACGTTCTTACGCATGTGATGAAGCGTGACGCGATAGGCCAGATACGACATGTCGAGGGCCTCAGCCATCTCTTTATTGGGTACAGCCCGTTGTTTGTTGAGCATTGTGAGCATAGAACGGAGGAAAATGAAACGTCCACGAGGATAAAACACCTGATGAGCATAGGCTATCAACTGCGAGACGATGGCGAGTTTTCGCTCGTCAGTGAGGTCGGATGACTCGATAGTGAGGGTGCTGTCGTTTCCTTTGAGTTGTGCATAAGCTACCTGCCCTTCTGTCTCAGCACGATTGCTCAGGTAATTGCGGAAAGTATTGAGCAACCAACTCTCGAAAGCCTCCTTTTTCTTGATGCGCTGCAGGGGCTGATAGGGAGAGCGGCCACGCTCGCGGAGATAGAGGAAGAAATCGTCGATGACATCCTCATAATCGTCAAAGAGATTGTTGCTATAAGCTTCGTATCGATTACGGAGTTGATGACTTAGACGGTTGTGCAAGAGGTGATACATCGCCTCGTCGTCACCTTTTAGAATCATATCAAGGAAATCAGAAACTGCGACACCTGCATAGCGGTTCGACTTAGATTTATCTTTGGTTTCATTCCCTTGGTCGTTTTTGCCCCCTGGCAGAAGCCTGCCCCCCGTTCCATCGGGGGGCATCTGCATCCAATACTGCCGTTCTTGCTCTGGCATCTTTTCGATGGCGTAGCGGAGCATGGTTCGAGGCATTTCGTGAGCGTGCTGACGAAGGAAGTCGCGAAGAAGGTCCATCGAGACACGTTTACCCATCTCACGGAGCATCCAACCGACAGCCTTGTGCATCAAATCGTGAGGATGGTGCAGATGGATTTCAGCATAACGCAGGCACCACGACGGATCGCCCATCTGGGAGGTCTTCCATGAACAAACAATACTCATGCGCTGTTTCCAAAGACAGGTACTCTGGGCAAGGTCATCGAGAAGTTTTATCTTGTAGTCTTTATCGCCCAGATTCGATGGCAGCAGGAGCCAGTGGCCAAGTATCTTATGGACGGAGAGGTCGACAAGATCCCAGTTGTTGGCTTGCTCAGCGTATTGCAGATAGAGCATTAGGATTTCATCACGGCCTTTGATAGCAGCCTCATCATGCTCTAATTTCTTCGTTGCCAATCGTTCGAACTTCGCTACAAGAATCAACAGTCCACAAAGTCTCACCTCATGCCAACGATTCATCAACAGTTCAGGCACCTCACTAAGAGGAAAATCCTTTGGAACAGCCTTTACCACCTCTCTTGTCTGCGGTACCTTCAATCCCAAGAACTCATCGCCCTCGCCATACTCGCCAGGCCCCGTCTTAAAGAAGCCCATGAGTATCTGTCGTTGCTCGTTATCCTGCAACGACTCCATATACCGTATTATCTCTTTTGCCGTCATCACAAACTCATTCGTAATTTGCCGCCAAAGGTACAAAAAATCCCTGAAATCCAAACGGAAATCAGGGATAATTTATAGATTTGCGTGATTATCAGCGTTGGAGGTAGGCAGCGACCTTTTGAGCCGTCTGCTTACCACTGGCCATCGCACGGACGACAAGGGAGGCTCCGTTAGCAGCATCACCGCAGACAAACACATTGTCTGGATATTGAGGATGCTCTGGTTTCAAGAAGCCCATTGCCAAGAGCACAAGTTCAGCCTTGATGATTTCAGGCTTTCCCTTCTCGACCATAATCGGACGACCACCTTCTGGATTCGGTTTCCAGTCGATTTCCTGAACTTTCACACCTGTCAGTTTACCGTTCTCACCCAAGAATTCAAGGGTATTGATGTTCCAGCGACGGTTGCAGCCTTCCTCGTGCGACGAGGTCGTTTTGAGCGTGCGAGGCCACTCGGGCCAGGGATTCTGAGGATCCTCCGGACCTTCAACGGGCTTGGGCATAATCTCAATTTGCGTCACGCTCTTGCAACCCTGACGATGGGCAGTTCCTATACAGTCAGAACCAGTATCGCCACCACCGATCACCAATACATCTTTTCCTTTGGCAGTGATGCGTTCATCCTTGGAGAACTCCATGCCAGCAAGGACACGATTCTGCTGAGAGAGCAGTTCGAGGGCGAAATGGACGCCTTTCAATTCGCGACCTGGGGCCTTGAGATCTCTGGCGGTTGGTGTACCCGTAGATATTACCACAGCATCAAACTGCTTCGCAAATGCATCGTTCACATCTACAGCCTCGCCATATTTGAATTCAATGCCCTCCTGTTCAAGGAGGCGGATACGGCGATCGATGATGGCTTTGTTGAGTTTGAAGTTGGGGATGCCGTAGCGCAAAAGTCCACCAGCAGCCTCGTTCTTCTCGAAGACTGTGACCTGAAAGCCCATCAGGTTCAGGTCGTTGGCAGCAGCAAGTCCGGCAGGGCCTGCACCAATGACTGCAACCTTCTTACCATTGCGTACGATGTCTGTGCGAGGCTGTATATAGCCTTCGCGGAAAGCGGCCTCAGTAATGGCACCCTCATCCTCGCGGTTGGTGGTCGGCTCGTGGTTAAAACGGTTCAGCACGCAGGCCTTCTCACAGAGGGCAGGACAAATACGACCAGTGAACTCAGGGAAGGGGTTTGTGCTGTTGAGCAGACGATAAGCCTGTTCCCAGTCGCCTTTATACAGCGCGTCGTTCCATTCTGGTGCCTTGTTGCCCAACGGACAAGCCCAGTGGCAGAAGGGTACGCCGCAGTCCATACAACGTGAGGCTTGCAGTTTGCGTTCGCGAGTGCTTAGCGTCTGCTCCACCTCGCCAAAGTCGTGGATTCTATCGTGAATCGGACGGTATCCCGCCTCCTGGCGGTGTATCTCTAAAAATGCTTTTGGATTTCCCATTGTAATCTACAATTTGACAATTAACCATTTACAATTTAATAGTCGCGCTGGATGTCAGCGATCTTCTCGTGCAAGCGTGCCATCTTCTCTTCTTCGAGCACACGTTTGTACTCGATGGGCACAACTTGGATGAAGTCCTCGATGTAACGATGCCAGTCGTCGAGCATACGGCCTGCGAGGGCAGAGCCTGTGTGCAGATAGTGCTGACGAATGAGTTCAAGCAGTTCCTTGCGCGAAACTGAATCCTCGACCAGCGAGAGTTCCACCATATCCATATTACAGAAATAATCGAACGTGTGGTCTGGGTCATAGACATAAGCCACACCACCACTCATACCAGCGGCGAAGTTGCGGCCCGTCTTTCCTAATACCACCACACGACCGCCTGTCATATATTCGCAGCAATGGTCGCCAGCGCCCTCGATGACAGCAATAGCACCAGAGTTACGTACGCCAAAGCGCTCACCCACCTTACCATTGATATAGAGTTCACCGCTTGTGGCACCATAAAGGCCCGTATTACCAGCAATGATATTTTCCTCTGCCTTGAAGGTCTCGCTATGACGGGCAGGCGGCAGAATCGAGATGCGTCCACCGGAGAGGCCCTTACCGAAGTAGTCGTTGGTCTCACCTTCGAGACGGATATCGAGTCCTTTCACCGCAAAGGCGCCAAACGACTGACCTGCCGAGCCCTTGAACTTAATCTTGATAGTTCCTTCTGGCAAACCAGCCTCACCGTATTTCTTCGCGATGACACCTGAGAGCATCGTACCCACAGCACGATCGGTATTCCTAATGCCGTAGTCAAGAGTTACTTCCTCACCATCCTCAATAGCCTTCTGTGCAGCCTTGATGATCTCTATGTCTGTCACATCAGCCACCTTCGTAAACTCGCCACGATCCCAATAGAGAGGCTTTTCTGTTTCCGGCTTATGCAACAGACGGGCAAAGTCGATAGTCTTCTGTTTGTCTGTGACATTGGCGGTATTGACCTCGATGAGTTCCGTGCGTCCGATGATTTCTTTCAGACTATGCACACCAATCTCTGAGAGATATTCTCTAACCTGCTCAGCAAGGAAGGTGAAGAAATTCACCACGTATTCAGCACGGCCCTCAAAGTGCTTTCGCAACTCTGGGTTTTGTGTAGCGACGCCCATCGGACAGGTATTCGTATTACATTTGCGCATCATTACACAGCCGAGGACAATCAGCGGCAGCGTACCAAACGAGAACTCGTCGGCACCCAGCATCGCCATAATAATCACATCCTTTGCGGTCTTCAACTGACCATCGGTCTGCAAGCGCACCTGGTTTCTCAATCCATTGCGGACGAGCGTCTGCTGCGTCTCTGCCAGACCTATCTCAGGTGAGATACCGGCAAAGCGCATAGAGGAAGCAGGCGAAGCACCCGTGCCACCCTCAGAACCACTGATCACAATGAGGTCGGCCTTGGCCTTAGCCACACCAGCAGCAATAGTTCCTACGCCACTCTCAGCCACGAGTTTAACGCTGACAGCAGCAGTGGGATTGATGTTCTTCAAGTCGAAAATCAACTGCGCCAGATCCTCAATCGAATAGATATCATGATGAGGTGGCGGCGAGATAAGCGAGATACCAGGGATGGCGTTACGTGTCTTGGCGATGATATCGTTGACCTTGAAACCAGGCAACTGTCCGCCCTCACCAGGCTTCGCACCCTGAGCCACCTTAATCTGTATCTCCTCTGCATTCACAAGATACTCGGCTGTCACGCCAAAACGGCCTGATGCAATCTGCTTGGTCTTGCTGCTGAGAGACACACCATCCACCTCTGTATGATAGCGGACATTGTCCTCACCACCCTCACCAGTATTCGAACGGGTGCCGAGTTTGTTCATTGCCAAAGCCAAAGCCTCGTGAGCCTCGATACTCAGCGCACCAAACGACATCGCGCCTGTGACGAAATGCTTTACAATACTCTCTACGCTCTCCACCTCATCGAGAGGCGTAGGCGTTGCAGCCTTCTTCCAACCGAAGAAGTCGCGGATAAAGATCGGACTGTCCTTCTCGTCTACGATCTTTGCCCAATCCTTGAACTTATCGTAGTCGCCCTGACGGGTGGCCAATTGCAGTTTGGCGATGGTTTCAGGGTTCCAGGCATGCTTGATGCCGTCCTTGCGCCAAGCAAACTGACCGTTGTTGGGCAGGACAGTATCATTTTTGCCCCCCTGCGGAAGCCATCCCCCCGTTTGGCGGGGGGATTCCGCATGCAGCGCAATGGCATCGCGGGCAATCTCCTTCAGGCCTACACCACCAATGGTGCTCACCTCTGTGCCGAAATAACGACGCAGCAGGTCTTCGCTCAGTCCGATGCTCTCGAAAATCTTCGCACCACGATAGGAGCGAATAGTAGAGATGCCCATCTTTGACATAATCTTTTTCAGACCTTTGTCGACTGCCTTGATGTAGTTTTTCTCTGCCGTCGCATATTCTTCCTGGATTTTACCTTTCTTCACGAGATCGTCGAGAATAGCGAAGGTCATATAAGGACAAAGGGCGCTGGCACCATAGCCTAACAATAGCGCTGCGTGCATCGTCTCACGGATCTCTCCGCTCTCCACAATCAGTGCCGTCTGCAC
This sequence comes from uncultured Prevotella sp., assembly GCA_905233555.1. GTDB lineage: Bacteria > Bacteroidota > Bacteroidia > Bacteroidales > Bacteroidaceae > Prevotella. The sequence goes on from CAJODF010000028.1 coordinate 24,943, forward strand.
GCGCTTGCCCACACTGATCAGATAGTGGTGCACAGCCGAGACAGCCAACAGACTTGGTATCGCAGCATGCCGCTCATCAATGTCGCGATCGGTGAGGATGATATAGTTCACACCTTCATCCACACAAGACTCAGCCTGATGGCAGAGGTCATCGAGTGATTTTCTCAAACCTTCCTCACCTTTTTCGATTTCAAAGAGCATCGGGAGTTTCTTGGTGTTGAAGCCCTTGTAGCGGATGTTACATAATATATCGAGTTGTGTGTTGGTCAATACGGGTTGCGGTAGGCGCACCATCTTACAGTTTGAGGCATCTGGTGTCAGGATATTGGTTCCTACGGCACCGATATATTCCGTCAACGACATCACCAGTTCCTCGCGAATCGGGTCGATGGCGGGATTCGTGACCTGTGCAAACTGCTGACGGAAATAGTTGAAGAACACCTGCGGACGATCACTGATGACAGCCAACGGCGTGTCGTTACCCATTGCAGCAACAGGTTCCTGACCTGCTGTTGCCATCGGCACGATGGTCTTGTCAATGTCCTCCTGACCGAAGCCGAAATTTACGAGTTTCTTGTCAAGATCACTCACGCCATTCTCCACATGGCGACCACTCTTCAATTTCTCCAACTGCACGCGGTTCTCACTCAGCCACTCACGATAAGGATGCGCCTTGGCCAACTGCTCCTTGATTTCACCGTCGTAGTAAATCTTACCTTCTTGTGTATCAATCAGCAGAATCTTTCCTGGCTGCAGACGACCCTTCGAAACTACATCACCAGGCTCGAAGTCCATCACGCCCACCTCTGAGGCAACCACCATCATACCCTGCTTGGTAATCGTATAGCGGCTGGGGCGCAGTCCGTTTCTGTCAAGCATGCCACCCGCATAGCGGCCATCGCTGAACAGCAAGGCTGCAGGGCCGTCCCAAGGCTCCATCAGGATTGAGTGATATTCGTAGAACGCCTTCAAATCCTCCGAAATCGGATTCTTGTCGTTGAAACTCTCAGGCACTAAGATGGCCATCGCCTGCGGCAGAGAGAGTCCACTCATCATCAGGAATTCAAATACATTATCCAGACTGGCAGAATCACTCATTCCTTCCTGCACAATCGGTCGCAAATCTTTGATGTCACCTAATGCCTGGCTCGATAGCACACTCTCACGTGCCTTCATCCATCCGCGATTGCCTCTTATCGTATTAATCTCGCCGTTATGGGCTAACAAGCGGAAGGGCTGGGCCAGGCTCCATGTCGGAAATGTGTTGGTTGAGAAACGAGAGTGTACCAGCGCCAGTCCGCTTGTGAAATAGGGGTTC
>CAJODF010000029.1 GCA_905233555.1 uncultured Prevotella sp.
AACACTTTTCCTCACAGAAGAGCAGATGACCATCAAACCACTCTTCAACCTGAAAGGGCTGCTTGGCGATTAGGGTGACGCATCGACGAAGTCAGGAAAAAGAATCCCAGTCGAATGTGACTGGGATTTTTTTATTCCTTGGGTACTGCCAAGCGGTCGCTTATAATCTTTCGGGCGTAACGCTCGGGATAGCCCGGACGCTTAATACGCTCACCGAGACCATACTTATTACGCTTGAAGTTGCCGTTCTCATCGGTGGGCTTCACGGCAGAGTCGTTGAACTTCACGATGAGATGGAAGGCGAGTTGCTGCCAACGGGCAATCATCTCGTCGCCCTTTTGACAACTATAGTTCGTGAGGAATCTCACGCGTGCATCACCTTCGAGCGCCAAAGCCTGAATCTCGATCTGTGCCTGCAACTTATCGTAGGAGGCATCGAGTGAATCGCGTACGGCCTGCAGCGTGGGGAACATCAACGAGTAACGGGGATAGACCATGTTTGAGACCCAGTTGCATACCCAGAAGGCATTGTCCATCGAGAAGGTGATATCATCGGCCCCTTCGCCAGAGAAGCACTTCGGCAGACGGGTCATACAGTTGTACATCGGAGTGTAGGCCACCATGTTGCCATCGTCGTTGCCAAACCAGAAGCATCCGCCAATCTCACGAGGCAGAGAACTGCGCATCTGCGAGATGAAAGACCAGGCTGTCTGGAAGGTGGAGATGGGACGCTCGTTGAAATACTCCTTGCCATCGACCTTATAGGAAAGGGGCGACAGACGGTAAGGCATCTCAAACATACCGCCTCCGATGTCGGAGTCGAGGGCGAAGGGCGTACCCTCGTAATGATCGCGCATAGCATCGCGCAACATCTGAAGGGTCACTTTCTTGTTGGGGATGATCCACAGGGGCATGGGCTCTGCATCCTTCTCGATACCGGCTGCATAGGGTACATAACGAGAGAAATCATCGGCAAAGCGGTTGAAGAAACTCCACACACGGGCCTCACAATAGCGACGACCAGAGAAGTCTGGGGCTGCATAGGCGGCATTGTAACTGAAGTCGGCATCCTTACCCTCGAACCAACCCATCGTACGCGCGTACCTTATAATATTATCTGAATAGACCACGAGGTTAGGTACTGGTTTCTTACCATTGATGGGATATTTCTTCTGCAGGTCCTTCATCTTGACAGGCGTATAGCGACCATCGAGGAACTGGGTGATACGACTCTGGTTAGCGTGGGCGGCAATAGCGTCATCGGGGATGCGGACGGCCACCCAGACGGTGCGACCAGCCTCCTTCGTACGGTCGGGCCCACAACCCATCATCTCCAGCATCCAGGCTTCGTCCTTATCAGCCACAGAGAAGGTCTCGCCCTCGGAACAGTATCCATATTGCTCCACGAGTGTGGTCATGATCTGCAAGGCCTCACGGGCGGTCTTGGCCCGCTGGAGAGTGATGTAGATAAGGGAGCCATAGTCGATGACGCCTGTAGAATCCACCATTTCCTCGCGCCCTCCGAAGGTGGTCTCACCGATGGTTACCTGCCACTCGTTGGTGTTTCCAATCACATTCCACGTCTCTGGGGCTTCGGCAACCTCACCCAGGTATTTGTTGGTGTCCCACTCATAGACCTTCCGCATATCGCCTGGTTGGTGCTTGGCGGCAGGATAATGGTAGAGGGGCATGAAGGCACCATAGGAGTCGGCATTATAGGATACAAAGACGGAACCGTCGGCACTGGCCTGCTTACCCACAATGAAATTCGTACAAGCGAAAGAAGCTAAAGGTAAAAAGGTAAAAAGGTAAAAAGGTAAAAACCATTTCACCAACCTTTGAACCTTTACATTATTGTTTATTTCAACCATTATATTTTTGCTTTTTTATTATCTTCTTTTAGTCGCTACGCTTTGTAAAAGCGCTAAAGCGAGTCCTTTTTTACTTTCTTACCTTTCTCAGCAGGCTTTAAACGACATATCCAGTCCTTTGACGGAATGCGTCAGGGCACCCACACTGACGAAGTCAACACCCTGTTCGGCATAGTCGCGGATGGTGTCGAAGGTGATGCCCCCACTCGACTCGGTCTCATAGCGACCTGCTATGATGTCCACAGCCTTCTTGGTGTCGGGCACACTGAAGTTATCAAGCATGATACGATTCACGCCTCCATGATCGAGTACCTGCTGGAGTTCATCGAAGTTACGCACTTCAATCTCAATCTTCAGGTCGAGGCCCTTTTCCTTAAGATACTGATGACAACGGTCGATAGCGTTGGTGATGCCACCAGCAAAATCCACGTGGTTGTCCTTCAGCAGGATCATATCGAAGAGTCCGATGCGGTGGTTACAGCCGCCACCGATCTTCACAGCTTGTTTCTCCAGCATACGCATGCCAGGCGTGGTCTTGCGCGTATCGAGCACACGGGTATGGGTACCCTTCAGGCGCTGCACATACCTGTCAGTCATCGTGGCAATGCCGCTCATACGCTGCATGATGTTCAGCATGAGGCGCTCCGTCTGGAGCAGTGAGCGCACCTTACCAGTGACGATCATAGCGATATCACCTTTCTTCACACGGGAGCCGTCGCCCATCAACACCTCCACCTGCATGGTGGGGTCAAAACGACGGAACACTTCTTTGGCAATCTCCACACCAGCCAAGATACCGTCCTCCTTGATGAGCAGGTGTGACTTACCCATCGCATCCTCAGGGATACAACACAACGTGGTGTGATCACCATCGCCAATATCTTCTGCAAACGACAGATCAATCAGTCTGTCAACGAGTTCTTCAACACTTAACATCTTGATAATTTACAATTTGACAATTTACAATTTACAATTTTTACGGTACCAAAGGAAGAACCAGACGATGGCCACGAGGAGGCAGGCGATGCCAAGGCTGTAGGCCAATGTGGCAGGCAATCCCAGCATTTGCTTCGAGATGAAGAAATAGGTAGAGCAGACCGTCGTCATAAACAGGGCAGGAATCAGGGTAATCCAGTAACACTTCTGTTTGCGAACGAGAAAGACGGTTACCGTCCAGAGCGTAAACACAGCCAAGGTCTGGTTGCTCCATCCAAAGTACTGCCAGATGGTGTTGAAACCATCAGGATTTCCTACCTGCCACATCAGCAAACCAAAACTGGCTATGAACAACGGAATACAGATCATCAAACGCTTGGCGATGGGACGCTGGTCGAGTTTGAACCACTCTGCCACAATCAGACGGGCACTGCGGAAGGCAGTATCACCAGAGGTGATGGGGGCTGCCACCACACCCAGCATGGCAAGGATGGCACCAACGATACCAAGCCAATCATTGCATACCAAATTCACGACGGCTGGTGCCGAGGTATGGAAACCTTTTGTGGCCTGTTCGATGAGGGTATAGCCAGGAGCCGGATCGCCATAGAAGAACCAAGCAGCCACCGTAGCCCATATTAGTGCAACGATACCCTCGGTAATCATGGCACCATAGAAGATGGGCCGGCCCATCTTCTCACTCTTCACGCAACGGGCCATCAATGGACTCTGTGTGGCATGGAAACCAGAGATGGCACCACAGGCCACCGTGATAAAGAGGGCCGGGAAGATGGCATCCTTCCACGTATCTGGCTCGGCGGCAGCACCCATGTTGTAACAGTTCGTCCACAACTCAGGCAGCGTCGGCCAGTGCAGGAACAACCAAATCATCAATGCGGCTGCCATGAAGAGCAACGAGAAGGCAAACAAGGGATAGATTTTTCCGATAATCTTGTCGATAGGCAGCATGGTCGCAATGATGTAATAGGCAAAAATGACGATTGCCCATATCTGGGCATCACCGGCCATTGAGTGCAGAATCTCAGCAGGACTATACACGAACACCGTTCCCACCATAATCAGCAGGAACACAGTGAAGACGAGCATCACAGCCCTAGTGGTATTTCCGAGGTATTCGCCAATAAGTTTTGGCAGGCCTGCTCCATCATGCCGCATGGAGAGCATGCCGGAGAGATAGTCGTGGACGGAACCTGCGAAGATACAGCCGAAGACAATCCACAGGTAGGCCACCGGACCGAACTTGGCACCCATGATGGCACCGAAGATAGGACCTGTACCTGCGATGTTCAGGAACTGAATCATGAAAATCTTCCAGTTAGGAAGCACAATGTAATCGAGTCCGTCGGCCTTTGCTACAGCAGGGGTCACACGGTCATCAGGCCCGAAGACGCGTTCTACGAAGCGTCCGTAGAGCAGATAACCCAACACAAGAGCCACTAGGCTCAAAAGAAATGAAATCATAGTTTTTTGTCCTTTATTAATTATTTTGATGCAAAAGTACGAAATAATTGTGAATTGTGAATTATGAATTGTGAATTATTTTGTATCTTTGCACCAAAATTCATCAAAATAGCATTATATTGAAAACGATTATACGATTATTTCTACTATTAATCCTGACGCTGCCCACGCAGGCAAAGCCCTTTCAATTGCAGGCTCCATCGCCCAAACATGAGGTAAGGGCCGTGTGGCTGACTACCATCGGAGGCATCGACTGGCCACGATCCCATAGTGCGGCTACGCAGAAACAGGAACTCACCCAGATTCTCGACCAATTGCAGAAGGCAAATATCAACACCATTCTGTTTCAGGCCCGTGTCAGAGCCACTACCGTATTCCCATCCGATATGGAACCGTGGGACGCCTGTCTGACAGGTAAGGCTGGTAACTCGCCAGGCTATGACGCCTTGCAGTACTGCATCGATGAGTGCCATAAACGAGGAATGGAGTGCCACGCATGGATTGTGACTATCCCCGTAGGGAAATGGAACACCTACGGCTGTCAGCAGTTGCGTAAGAAACTGCCCAAACTCATTGTAAAGGTGGGCGACGAGGGTTATATGAATCCGGAGAAGCCGGAAACAGGCGATTATCTGGCTAAGTTCTGTAGGGAGGTGACCCGTCGCTATGACGTGGATGGGATCCATCTCGACTATATCCGTTATCCTGAAACCTGGAAACTGAAGGTATCTCGTCCACAGGGACGGCAGTATATCACGGACATCGTACGGAAGATCAACCGGGCTGTCAAGAGTGAGAAGCCCTGGGTGAAGATGTCGTGCTCGCCCATTGGTAAATATGACGACCTGCCCCGCTATAAGAGCAGCGGTTGGAATGCGAACACCACCGTCTGTCAGGATGCACAAGGCTGGATGCGCGACGGACTGATGGATGCCCTCTTCCCAATGATGTATTTCCAAGGGAACAATTTTTATCCTTTCGCCGTCAACTGGAAAGACTTTTCGTATGGTCGTATCGTGGCCCCGGGACTGGCCGTCTATATGCTCCATCCTAAGGAAAAGAACTGGGACCTGAGCGTCATCCAGCGCGAGATGTATGTGCTGCGTGAACAAGAACTTGGGTGCACCTTCTTCCGCAGTAAGTTCTTTACTGACAATACAAAAGGTATCTATACATTCACGAAAGACTTTAATGCCACCCCCGCCCTCGTTCCACCAATGACGTGGGAAAAGAAACAAGCACCCACAGCCCCCAGAGTGTTGGACGTACAAAGGGGCATGACCGCCGACAGACTCGTATGGCGAGGGGCTTGTGACCTCTCGGGAGGCGATTACCTATTATATAATATATATGCATCGCCCGACTATCCAGTAGATACGGAAAAGGCGGAGTATCTGGTGGCGACCCGTCTTAAGGGCGAGTCGTTGTCGATACCGCACAAAGGAAGGTCGCTCAACTATGCTGTCACCGCTACAGACCGCTATGGTAACGAGAGCAGTCCCATTTGTTCGAGAGAGACGCTACGCACCAAGCCGAAGGTAGATTTCCGCGAACTGATTATGGGAAAGCCGAAACCAAAGACTAAGACAACCACGAAATCGAATAAAAAATCCAAAAAGAGAAATAAACGCTGAATTATGGAAAGAACTTGGAGATGGTTTGGCAAGAAGGACAAGATTACGCTTGCCATGTTGAGACAAATTGGTGTCGAGGGCATCGTCACTGCTTTGCATGATGTACCCCTCGGCGAAGTGTGGACAAGAGAAAAGATTCGCGACCTGCGGGAGTATATCGAAAGTTACGGTATGCGCTGGAGCGTGGTAGAATCACTGCCCGTGGTTGAGACCATCAAATACGGCGGTCCTGACCGCGACCATCAGATTGAGGTCTATAAGGAGAGTCTGCGCAATCTCTCGGCAGAGGGCATCCATTGTATCTGCTACAACTTCATGCCCGTATTAGACTGGGCACGTACGGACCTTCTGCATTCAAACCCCAACGGCTCAACCAACCTCTACTTCAACTATGCTGAGTTTGCCTACTTCGATATCTACATCCTGAAGCGCGAAGGTGCGCGTGAGGAATGGGCGAAGTTTGAGTTCCCCGCAGGTGTAGGACAAGGCCGCAATGTACTGGCCGAATGTGATGAACTCGCCAAGGCCATGACCCCTGAGAAGGAGCACAAACTCGTTGAGAACATCATCATCAAGACCCAAGGCTTCGTCAGTGGCAATTTCAGCGAGAACGACGAGGCGCCGATACAGAAATTCCGCGATTTCCTCGACCTCTACAAGGGTATCGACAAGGCACAACTCCGTGCTAATATGAAGTATTTCCTCGAAGCCATCATGCCCACGTGCGAGGAGTGCAATATGAACATGTGCGTTCACCCCGACGATCCTCCCATAGAGATTCTCGGATTGCCACGTATCGTACGTACCGAGGAAGATATCCAGTGGTTCCTCGATGCCGTGCCCAACAAGCACAATGGTCTCACCTTCTGTGCCGGTTCACTGAGCGCAGGCGCATATAACAATGTCGTCGAGATGGCCAAGAAATTCGCTTCGCGCACCCACTTCGTTCATCTCCGCTCCTGCCATATTTTCCCCAACGGTGACTTCACCGAAGCCAGTCACCTGGGTGGACGTGCCGACCTTATCGAACTCTGCCGTATTTTCGAGCAAATCAATCCGGAATTGCCCATGCGTGTGGATCACGGTATGACCTTTACTGACCAGCCTGGCGGTATCATGGACGAGAGTAGTCATGGACACAATGCCGGTTATACCCTACTGGGTCGTATGTTCGCACTGGGTCAGGTGCAGGGTATCCTCGCCACCGTCGATCGTGAACTCGGCATTCCATACAAGCAACCAGGTTTTTTTGATTAACAATAGAATGGAAAGGAAGTTAAATTGAAGTTAAAAGGAAGATAAAGGGACAATACTTATGAAACTGAATGAGATATTTAACGGGAATTACAATCCCGCAGAGTGGGAAGCCAAAGGCTACCAACTCCCCAAATTTGATATTGCAAAAGTACGCGAGAAGACCGCCAAGGAGCCTACATGGGTACACTTCGGCGGAGGCAACATCTTCCGTGCCTTCCCGGCAGCCATCCTCAACGATGCGCTGAACACAGGGAAATATGATCGTGGTGTGATTGTAGCCGAGACCTTCGACTTCGAAGTCATCGATAAGGCCTATGCACCCTACAACAACCTTTCCCTATTGGTAAGTCTGCAGAGCACAGGCACCATCGAGAAGAAAGTGATAGCCTCCGTGACGGAAGCCTTGAAGGCCGACCCACAGTTCCCCGACTGGAACCGTCTGGTGGAAATCTTCAAGAACCCTAGTTTGCAGATGATTTCGTTCACCATCACTGAGAAGGGCTACACCTACAACGAGGCCGATTTGGCTCGCGGCATGAGTCCACTGTTTGCGATGGGTAAGGTCTGCGCCCTGCTGTATGAACGCTTCAAGGCTGGTGAACTGCCCCTCACCGTGCAGTCGATGGACAATTGTTCGCACAACGGCGACAAGGTGAAGGCAGGTGTCTTTGCCTATGCTGAGCGTTGGGTGAAGGACGGACTGGTGCCTGCTGCTTTCCTCGACTACCTGAAGGATGAGAAGAAGATCACTTTCCCCTGGTCGATGATCGACAAGATCACCCCGCGTCCCCACGAGAAGGTTAAGGAGATGTTGGCTGCCGACGGCTTCGAGGACAACGACTATATCGAGACCGAGCGCCACACCTTTACAGCTCCCTTCGTGAACGCTGAGGAAGTACAGTATCTGGTCATCGAGGATAACTACACCAACGGTCGTCCCCCACTCGATCTGGGCGGTGCGCTCTATACCACCCGTGAGACCGTCGATAAGGTGGAGACCATGAAGGTGACCACCTGTCTGAACCCATTGCACACAGCGATGGCCCTCTACGGTTGTATGCTGGGTTACACCCTCATCAGTGCCGAGATGGCTGACGAAGACCTGCGCCCCTTCATCCAAAAGATTGGCTATATGGAAGCGATGCCTGTTGTCGTTGATCCGGGTGTATTGAATCCCTACGAGTTCATTAGTGCCGTTATCAACCGCCGTCTGCCCAACCCGTTCATGCCCGACGCCCCCCAGCGTATCGCGATGGATACATCACAAAAACTGCCCATCCGTTTCGGTGAAACCCTGAAGAAATATATCGCTCGTGGATTGGATAAGTCGAACCTCGTGCTCATCCCCCTTACCCTCGCCGGTTACGCCCGTTACCTGAAAGGAATTAAGGACGACGGTACGCCATTTGACTGTTCTCCCGATCCGATGCTCGAAGAACTGCAGGCCATCGTGGCACCATTGGAGATCGGCAAGCCCGATCAGGACTGGAGTCCCCTGAAGAAACTATACAGCCGCAAGGACATCTTCGCCATCGACCTCTACGAGGCAGGCTTGGGCGAACAGATCGAAGGTATGGTCAAAGAACTCTTCGCTGGTCCGGGTGCCGTCCGCAAAACCCTCCACAAGTACGTTTTAGCAAGATAACAGAATAAAGATGAAACCACTCAATAAACAGTTTGCGCCGAAGAGCGTAATGCCGGAAAAGGTGATACAGTTCGGCGAAGGAAACTTCCTCCGTGCCTTTGTAGATTGGATTATCTGGAACATGGACCAGAAGACCGACTTTAATGGAAGCGTAGTCGTGGTACAACCCATCGAAAAGGGCATGGTGGATATGCTTAATGGACAGGACTGCCTGTATCATGTGAACCTGCAGGGACGTGAGAACGGCAAGCCCGTGAACACATTGGAGCGTATCGATGTCATCAGTAGGGCACTGAACCCCTATACGCAGAACAACGCCTTCATGGCACTCGCCGACCAACCCGAGATTCGTTTCGTGATCTCGAACACTACCGAGGCGGGCATTGCTTTTGATCCAGCCTGCAAACTGGACGATAAGCCTGCCAGCAGTTATCCTGGTAAACTGGTGCAGTTGCTGTACCGCCGTTACCAGACCTTCAACGGCAATATGACGAAGGGGTTGATCATTTTCCCCTGTGAACTGATTTTTCTCAATGGTCATGTGTTGAAGGAGTGTATCGAGAAATATATTGAGTTGTGGGACCTCGGGGCCGACTTCAAGAAGTGGTTCGAGGAGGCTTGTGGTGTGTATGCCACGTTGGTGGATCGTATCGTGCCGGGCTTCCCTCGCAACGAGATAGCACAGATACAGGAGAAAATCTGTTACCGTGACAACCTGGTGGTACAAGCCGAAAACTTCCACCTGTGGGTCATTGAAGCCCCGAGAGAGGTGGCCAAGGAATTCCCTGCCGACAAGGCTGGACTGCACGTACTGTTCGTGCCCTCAGAGGAGCCTTACCACAAGCGGAAGGTGACATTGCTCAACGGCCCGCACACAGTACTTTCACCAGTCGCTTTCCTCAGTGGAGTGAACATCGTGCGCGATGCCTGCCAACATGAGGTGATCGGGAAATACATCCACAAGGTACAGTTTGAGGAGTTGATGCAGACGCTCGACCTACCGATGGAGGAACTGGAGAAGTTTGCAGCCGACGTGCTAGAGCGCTTCGACAACCCATATGTCGATCATCAGGTGACGAGTATCATGCTGAATTCGTTCCCAAAGTTCCAGACACGCGACCTACCCGGTTTGAAGATATATCTGCAGCGCAAGGGCGAACTGCCCAAAGGATTGGTGTTCGGACTGGCTGCCATCATCACCTATTATAAAGGTGGCAAGCGTGCCGATGGTACGGAGATCATACCCAACGACGACCCGAAGATCATGTCGCTGCTGAGTAGTCTCTGGGCCACAGGCGATACCCAGATGGTGACGGTAGGTGTGCTGGGTGCTGAGTTTATCTGGCAGGAAGACCTGAATAAGATTCCTGGTCTCAGCGAACTGGTCCGCCAGTATCTCGACCTTATCCAGCATATCGGTATGCTGGAGGCGGTGAAGTCTATCCTTTAATAATGGGCGATTCAATAGAAATCAAGGGGGCCAGGGTTAACAACCTTAAGAACATCAATGTGACCATCCCCCGTAATCAGTTTGTGGTGATTGCCGGTGTCAGTGGCTCCGGTAAATCATCATTGGCCTTCGACACCTTGTATGCCGAAGGTCAGCGGCGCTACGTGGAGAGTCTGTCGAGTTATGCGCGTCAGTTCTTAGGGCGCATGAACAAGCCAGAGTGCGATTTCATTCGTGGCATCCCCCCTGCTATTGCTATTGAACAGAAAGTCATCTCTCGCAATCCGCGTAGTACTGTGGGTACCACCACAGAGATATATGAATACCTGAGGCTGTTGTATGCAAGGATTGGACGTACCTATTCGCCTGTCAGTGGCTGCGAGGTGAGGAAGCACACTACCGAGGATGTGGTGCAGCAGATGTTGGAATTCTCGAAAGGAACGCGCTTTGTAGTCATGGCTCCTGTGCATGTATCTGAGGGGCGTACGCTTGAACAACAACTCAAGGCGTATATCCTGGAGGGTTATGCCCGTATCTTCGTCAAATCATTGCCCCCTGAGTTCTTGGACGAGCCAAGCGGCAAAGCCGAGCGAGGGGGCGACAGGGGTCTGAACGAGGGAAATATCATACGTATAGAAGAATATATTGAGAAATGCGGTTGTTCAGACCCCCACCCCCCTGACTCAGGGGGCTTGTATCTGGTCATCGACCGGATGTCGGTAGATGATTCGAAGGATACGATAGCCCGTCTGGTTGATTCGGCTGAAACGGCCTTCTTCGAGGGCCATGGTGAGTGTCGGCTGATGTTCCAACCCTCAAATATCTCCTACGATTTCTCCACCCGTTTCGAGGCCGACGGCATCACCTTTGAGGAGCCCAGTGACCAGATGTTCTCCTTCAACTCACCCGCCGGGGCCTGTCCAGAGTGTCAGGGATTCGGTAAGATTATCGGTATCGATGAACGGCTGGTCATTCCCAACACCACCCTGTCTGTCTATGACGGTTGTGTGGTGTGCTGGCACGGTGAGAAGATGGGCGAGTGGAAAGAGTGGTTCTGCCGTCATGCCGCCAAAGACGACTTCCCTATATTCGAGCCTTATATGGACCTCACCCAGCAACAGAAAGACTGGCTCTGGCACGGACTGCCCTCAGATAAGGGTAAGAAGGAGAAACCTTGCATCGACCAATTCTTCGAGATGCTCAAAGATAACCAGTACAAGATCCAGTATCGCGTCATGCTAGCCCGTTTTCGCGGTAAGACGAATTGTCCGAAGTGTCATGGGACGCGCCTGAAGCCTGAGGCTGACTATGTGAAGATTGGCGGCAGGAGCATCACGGATCTGGTCCAGATGCCGGTTGTGAGACTACAGGAATGGTTTCGTTCGTTGGAACTGACTGCACAAGAAGAGGCCATAGGTAAGCGGTTGTTGACCGAGATTCGGAATCGACTGCAATTCCTTATGGATGTGGGGCTTGGCTATCTAACATTAAATCGTCTCTCGAATACGCTCTCAGGTGGTGAGAGCCAACGTATCAATCTTACTACTAGTCTTGGTAGCAGTCTCGTGGGATCGTTGTATATCCTTGATGAACCCAGCATCGGACTCCACGCCAGAGACACCGAACGACTCGTCCATGTGCTGAAGGAACTCCAGGCATTGGGTAACACAGTGGTAGTGGTAGAACACGACGAGGAGATTATGCGGGCCGCCGACCATCTGATTGATGTAGGTCCGGATGCAGGACGACTCGGCGGGGAGATTGTCTTCGACGGTGATGCACGGGATATCAAGCCATCGTCACTGAAGAAATACCCCAATAGTCATACAGTCAGGTACCTTCTCCATCAGGAGGAAATACCCGTCCCTCCCAGTCGTCGGCCCTGGAACCGTCATATAGACATCCGAGGTGCCCGCATGAACAACCTCAGGGGCGTCGATGTGCAGATTCCCCTCAATGTGATGACAGTAGTGACGGGTGTCTCTGGTTCAGGTAAGTCGAGTCTGATTAAGGGTATCCTCTACCCTGCCCTGAAACGTCGTTTAGGAGAGGTCTGTGAGGCACCGGGTGAATACATTGCCCTTGAAGGAGACATCAATGCCATCAGTCGGGTGGAGTTTGTTGACCAAAACCCGATTGGCAGATCCTCCCGTTCTAATCCTGCTACGTACGTTAAGGCCTACGATGCCATCCGTGACCTCTATGCCGAACAACCTTTGGCCCAGCAGATGGGCTTCAGTGCCCAGTATTTCTCGTTCAACGCCGAGGGAGGCCGTTGTGAGGAGTGTAAGGGTGCAGGTGTTATCACAGTCGAGATGCAGTTTATGGCCGACCTGGTGTTGGAGTGTGAAGCCTGTCAAGGTCACCGTTTCAAACACGATATCCTTGATGTGCGCTACAAAGACAAGAATATCGACGAGGTATTGAATATGACCATCTCGGAGGCGATAGAGTTCTTTGAAGGGCAGAGCACCATCGTCAAGCGTCTGAAAACCCTTGAGGATGTGGGGCTTGGCTACATCAAACTTGGTCAGAACTCTTCCACGCTTTCCGGCGGTGAGAACCAGCGTGTCAAACTGGCCTATTTCATCGGTCAGGAGAAGCAGGATCCTACCCTCTTCATCTTCGACGAGCCGACCACCGGTCTTCATTTCCATGATATCCGTAAACTCCTGAATACTTTCGATGCCCTGATTAGCAGAGGGCATACCATTTTGGTGATTGAACACAACATGGAGGTCATTAAATGCGCCGACCATGTCATTGACCTGGGACCAGACGGTGGCGACCGTGGTGGCAATCTGGTCTGTGCGGGGACACCTGAAGCGGTGGCTGCCTGTAAAGAGAGCATCACAGGGAAGTATCTGAAGGAAAAGGTAAAAAAGTGAAAAGGTAAAAAGGTAAAAAAAGTTAAAATTAGAACAACGTATTGATATTTTTAGTAACTTTGCATCCGCTTTCAGGTAAAATTCAGGATATTAGTTTGATAATCAAACAGTTAAAGACGTTTTTAGGAAAATAGGATGAGACAACTTAAGATTCAGAAAAGTATTACAAACCGTTCAAGCGAGGCATTGGATAAATACCTCGTTGAGATTGGTCGTGCACCCCTTATCTCTATCGACGAAGAGATTGAACTTGCGCAGAAGATTCGCAAGGGCGGTCCTGACGGTGAGCGGGCTAAGGAAAAACTGGTTACCGCCAACCTTCGTTTTGTCGTATCAGTGGCTAAACAATATCAGCATCAGGGTCTGACGCTGACCGACCTGATCGACGAAGGAAACATCGGACTGATTAAGGCCGCACAGAAGTTTGACGAGACCCGTGGTTTTAAGTTTATCTCATACGCTGTCTGGTGGATTCGTCAGAGTATCCTGCAGGCTATTGCCGAACAGAGTCGTATCGTGCGTCTCCCGCTCAATCAGGTAGGATCCCTCAATAAAATTAATCACGAAATTAATAAATTCGAGCAGGAAAACCAGCGTCATCCGAGTGTATCGGAACTGAGCGAGGCTATCAACATCGACGAGGAGAAGATTGGTCAGTCGATGATGGCCGACGGTCATCATGTGAGTATTGATGCACCGTTCCAGGACGGTGAGGACAACTGTATGCTCGACGTCATGGCCTCCGGTGATGAGAGCCGCACGGACAAGTTGGTTGATCACGAGTCGATGGCTATGGAACTCAACACGGTACTCAACAAGGTACTGAAGGAACGTGAGATTACCATTATCCGTGAGTGCTTCGGTATCGGATGTCATGAGAAGGGTCTTGAGGAGATCGGAGACCAGTTGGGGTTGACCCGTGAGCGTGTCCGTCAGATTCGTGAAAAGAGCATTGCTAAACTCCGTGATAGCGGCAATGCAAAAATTCTGATGAAATATTTGGGATAAAAGAAAAAAAAGCGTACTTTTGCATTCGTGAAATGCGGAACGCTGATAAAGATCATGGTGCTGGGCATACTCACAGGTATGCCCAGTATTGTTTTTGGCAAGGGGAAGAAAGACTCCCTGATCCTTCAGCGTATCTATGCTTTCAAGGATGCACACCCGACCAGTCCAGACAGTGTTAAGGACCATGTCTATGCGAAATGCCGGTTCAATGTAGAGCGTCGCAATCCTACCCTCTGGCTCATCCCCACCATGTATGTGATGGCCAAGGATGAACGGGAGTATATCCGTGAGTCGTACAGCAATATCACCTATGAAAATTATGACCAGCATCAGGTGGAGGTCAACAATCAGGTACTCTCCGGCACTATCCGTCGGAATCGCAGGGCCATGCCCACGCTGAGGGACCTGATGATTCCCAACGTCTATGATGCTACTCTTTACGACGGACATATCCTCTCACCCTTCAACCGTTATAACCGTCGGCACTATCGTTATACGCAGTCCGTCTTAAAAGATGGCACCACCCGCTTGGACTTCCGTCCGAAGTTCTATAACACCCAACTCATCAATGGCTATGCCATTGTCGATTCGGAGAGCGGACACATCATCCGCACCGTCATGAACGGTGAGTTCGATATGATATCCTTCCGTACGGAGATCTTTCAGAGTGATGAGTCATGGCCTCTGCCCACGCCGAAGCGATGCACCACGGCCGCTACGTTTAAGTTCCTCGGCAACAGGATATCGGCAGTAATCGATGGCTACTTCAACTGTGAAAAAGCCGTCTCTGACACGATTGACCGCATCTCTGACCGTCAGATGATGGATACCCTGCGCGTGGTACCTCTCTCAGAGACGGACAAGCGCATCTATGCCGACTACGACCTAAAACACCAACAACCCGATACTGTAGTCATCGATACGACCCCACAGAAAACCAACCTGCTGAAAAAGATCTTCTGGGACACCATCGGCGAGAATCTGGTCACCCCCATCGCGGCAGAATCGGAGCATGCCTTTTTCCGCCTGTCTCCCCTCATTGACCCCCTACAACTCAGTTGGAGCGATACACGTGGTTTCCGTTACAAGATTAACCTGAAGTCGAGATATACCTTCTCGCCCCACCGATACTTGACCTTCAATCCCCGCTTCGGCTACAACTTCAAGTTTCGTGAGTTCTATTTCACCATGCCCCTGCGTATGACCTACAACCCGAAACGAAACGGTTATGCGGAGATTGTCTATGGTAATGGTAACCGCATCTCCAACAGTCAGGTGGCTGATTTCATCAACCACCAGCATGGCGATTCCCTGAATCTCGATGATATGGATCTCGATAAGTTCACGGACTATGAACTGAAAGTCTTCAATAATATCATGGTCTTCGACTGGCTCGACATAGAGACGGGCTTTAACTACCATCAGAGGATTGCCATCAACAAGGATTATATGCGTGAATATGGGATGCCGACCGAATACCGTAGTTTTGCGCCGCTTATAGGTATAAAATTACGGCCTTGGGCTACAGGACCGCTCTTCTCCATCGACTGGGAACGGGGCATCACTGGTGTCTATCAGTCTGATATCAAATACGAGCGATGGGAGTTCGATGGTTCCTGGAAACTTAAACTCCCGGGACTGCGGGTCGTTAACATGCGGGCGGGAGCAGGTTTCTATAGTCACAAGAATCAGAACTATTTCGTGGATTACTCTAACTTCCGTGATAACAACCTGCCCGAAGGCTGGGAAGACGATTGGAGCGGTAACTTCGAACTGCTTCGGAGTCGTGTGTATAATGAATCCAATTATTACCTCCGGGCTAATGTGTCCTACGACTCACCAATGATGATAGGCAGTTGGGTTCCCTACTTAGGCAAATACATCGAACGCGAACGTTTCTACCTCGGTACGGCCATCGTAGAGCATTCGAAACCCTATTTCGAACTCGGCTACAGTTTCACCAACCGCTATATCTCCTTCGCTGTCTTCGCAGGCTTCAATGGCAGGAAATACAAGGAGATTGGTATTGACTTTGATATCGAACTCTTCAGAAGATGGTAAAATCATTAACCGTATATAAGGCATCTGCAGGCAGTGGCAAGACGTTCACCCTTGCTACGGAATATATCCGTCTGCTGGTGGAGAACCCGCAGAGTTACCGTCATATCCTCGCAGTGACCTTCACCAACAAGGCCACTGAGGAGATGAAGAGACGTATCCTCAGTCAGTTGTATGGTATCTGGCAGGGGCTCCCCGACTCTAAGGCCTACCTGAAGGTGGTCTGTCAGCGCACGGGACTGTCCGAGACGGTCGTCAGTGAACGTGCCGGCATGGCGCTCCATAACCTTATATATAATTACAGCGATTTCCGTGTGATGACCATTGACACCTTCTTCCAGGGGGTGTTACGCAATCTGGCCCGCGAACTCGATCTCACGGCCAACCTCCGTATCGGTCTCAACGATATAGAGGTGGAGGAACTGGCGGTTGACCAGATGATCGACGACCTGAAAGTCACCGACTTCTTGCTCCAGTGGCTGATGGGTTATATCATGGAAAACATCTCCGACGACCGGAGTTGGAATGTTATAGGACAAATCAAACAGTTTGGACGTACCATCTTCAAAGACGAATACAAGGCTGTCTGTGATGATATTCAGCGGAAGATGAGTGAGCCGGGATTCTTCGAACAATATACCGCTCAATTGAAGGAGATTCGCCGACAGGCCCTCGACCGGATGAAGGAGATTGCAGAAACCTTCTTCGATACGCTTGATGGTGAACAACTCAAGGTCGAGGACTTTGCCTATGGTCGTACAGGCGTTTGCAGTTTCTTCCTTAAGATCCGCGAGGGACAATTCGATGAAACAATCGTGGGAAAGCGGGTTGCCGACGCCCTGAACGACCCGTCGAAGTGGTACAAGAAAACCCACCCGCAGCGCGAGACCATCCATACTCTGGTAGAATCGACACTTGTCGAGATCCTCCGTTATGCTATTGAGGAGCGCCCCCGGCAGTGGCGACTCTATCAATCGGCTGATCTCACGCTTCGTCACTTGAACCAACTCCGACTCTTAGGTAGCATCGAACAAAAGGTACGCCAACTCAACAAGGAGTCCAACCGTTTCCTGTTGAGTGATACACAGCACTTGCTCCATACACTCATCGACGGTAGCGATTCTCCATTTATCTTCGAGAAGATCGGTACCCAACTTGAACAGGTGATGATCGACGAGTTTCAGGATACCTCCACCATACAGTGGCAGAACTTCAAGATTCTCCTGAACGAGGCGATGAGTCACCAGCAGTCGGGCAATCTGATTGTGGGCGATGTAAAACAGAGCATCTACCGCTGGCGCTCAGGTGACTGGCGGTTGCTCAATGATATCGAGAGTCAGTTTGCCAATCCCGAACAACTGGAAGTAAAGAATCTATCCCATAACTATCGTTCTGCACGAAGGATCATCGCGTTCAATAACAAATTCTTTGCTAAGGCAGCCGAGTTAGAATCCTTGAATCTGGGTGATATCCCTGAGGCGGGACAGTTGCGCAAGGCCTACGCCGATGTGGAGCAGCAGATACCTGCCGACAAGCCTGATGAGGGGTCTGTACAAGTGATGTTAATCCCCGAAGGAGATGATTATCAGGACAACATGCTGCAAGAGGTCGTTTCGCGAGTGTCTGAACTTTTGGACGAGGGCATCTCTCCAAAGGACATCGCCATCTTGGTACGTATCAATGCCCAGATACCTCTTATTGCCCAGTATTTCATGCTCCATCTGCCTCATGTGAGCATCATCTCAGACGAGGCATTCCGGTTGGATGCCTCTGCGGCTGTGTGTACACTCATCGAGGCACTCCGCCTGTTGACCCATCCAGACGACCTGCTTACAAAGGCATGTCTTGTTAAGAGATACCAGCAACAGGTGCTTGGTTGTGAGTTGACTGATGACCGGCTGCTTTTGAAACATGAGGATTTCGATTCGCTCTTGCCTGAGATGTTCGTTTCATCATCTGCAGAACTGCTTGAGATGCCTCTGTATGAACTCGTAGAACGGTTGTATCTCATCTTCGGACTCTCTCATCTCGAAGGTCAGAGTGCGTATGTCTGTGCCTTTTTTGACCATCTCAATGATTTCCTCCATGAGTGTCAGGCTCTGCCTATGGGAACTCTGCACCAGTCTTCGATGATCGCCCTTTTCCTCAAGGAATGGGAGAAGTCTATTTGTGGAAAGACCATCCAGAGTGATGAGATCCAAGGTATCCGACTGATCTCCATCCACAAATCGAAAGGTCTGGAGTTCCCTCATGTCATCATTCCTTTCTGCGACTGGCAACTCGAGAAACAGGGCAACATCCTCTGGTGTCAACCCAATGAGTCGCCCTTCGATGTCCTGCCCTTGGCCCCCATCGACTACAGTCAGAAACAACTCTTGGGAACGATTTATGAGTCAGACTATCAACACGAACATTTCCAGAATACGGTCGATAATCTAAACCTCCTTTATGTGGCTTTCACCAGAGCCTCACGTACCCTTACCATCCTCGGTAAACGCCAGGCTTCCACTAGTTCTCGTTCTTCCCTCATCGAACAGGTTCTTCCGCTCATCGCAGAGACATTACCGGACACCGTCCTCGATGGTCTCGATGCCGAAAACGCTCCCCTCACCCTCACTTTGGGCAACAACCGATTCTCACCTCTTACCCCTTCCGTCATCCATCATACAACCAATCCTTTCTCCGTGACCCCGACACCGGTCAAAATCCCCGTCAACTCCTTCGAGCCCCACATGGAGTTCCGCCAGAGTAACCGTTCCAAGGCATTCATCGAAGGCAAAGATGAACAGTCAACCACCTCATATATCCAATTAGGAAGTATCCTTCATGAAGTTTTTTCTTCCATCAGGACAACCGCGGATATTACCCCAGCCTTGCAACGTCTTCAAATGGAAGGTATCCTCTACGATGAAAACAACACGTCCGAGAAGGTGATCTCCATGCTCGAAAAGCGTCTGAGTCATCCAAAAGTAAAAGACTGGTTCTCTGGCAAGTACAATCTCTATAACGAGTGTACCATCCTCAAGATGGATGGGGACCAGTTGCAGGAACGACGACCAGACAGAGTCATGACTGATGGCAAAACCTGGATCATCGTCGATTTTAAATTCGGTTCTCCTAAGCCTGAATACGAATCACAGGTTCGTGAGTACATGTCCCTCATCCGTGAGATGCATCCTACAGAAGATATTACCATTACGGGATACCTCTGGTTTGTCTATTCCAACAAGATCGTCGAAGTAACCCCCAATATACAGTCCTAGCCATGTCAGCATTCCTACATAACGTCGCCCAACAGTTGTTTACCACCTTCGGAACAGACCTCTCGAAGGTCACTGTGGTATTCCCCAACAAACGAGCCTCATTATTCCTGAACGAACATCTCGCCCGTCTGAGCGACCAGCCCATCTGGAGTCCTTCATATACCACCATCAGTGATCTCTTTCGTAGTCTTTCTCCTCGTGAGGTGGCTGACCCCATCAAACTGATCTGCGACCTCTATAAGAGTTTCATCGCCTGTACAGGTATTGAAGAGACCTTGGATCATTTCTATGGATGGGGCGAGATTCTGTTGGCCGACTTCGATGATGTTGACAAACATATGGCTCCGGCCGAGAAAGTCTTTGCTAACCTACGTGATATCCATGAGTTCGATGACGACTCGTACCTCACAGAACAACAACGAGAGATGATCCGTAAATTCTTCAGCAACTTCAACGAAGATCATAATACCGAACTCAAACAACGCTTCCTCTCCCTCTGGAGCCACATCTACGATATCTATCTTGATTTCAATGCTCGCCTCGCATCCCAAGGCATCGCCTACGAGGGTGCCCTATATCGTAAGGTTATCGAATCTATGATAGCAGACAAGACCTTTCTTTCAAAAACGTCCTGGCTCGTCGTTCCTCCTGTGCGGCGCTCGGCTTTGCCGCTTGCTACCGAAGGGACGCAAGAATGTTTTCTTAAAGAAACATCCTATTCTTTATCAACAGAATACGTCTTTGTCGGCTTCAACCTGCTTCATCCCGTAGAACAGGCCCTTATTGACCACCTTGGTCCCAGAGCAATGGTTATTCAAGACAACGATGAAGAGACGCCCAAGAACATCTCCATCATCTCTGCGCCAACAAACAACATCCAGACCCGTTATGTATCCACATGGCTTCAGGAAAACAATCGCATCGAGGCCGGTAGCAAAACAGCCATCGTCCTTGCAGATGAGTCCCTGCTCCAAAGTGTCGTCCACTGCCTTCCCCCAGAAGTCCGTAAAGTCAACATCACCACAGGCTATCCCCTCTCCCAAACTGCCACAGCCTCCGATCCCAGTCTAGGGGATTGGACCAAGGCCTTCCTTTCAAAAACATTCATGCGTTCCTCCAGTGAGCCAGAGGCCAGGACTGTTCTTTCAACAAACATTCCGCACGAGGAGGAACGACGAGCCAGGACGTTTTTGAAAGAATGGTCCTGGCCGCAGTTACATGAACGCGATGAAAGTTCACTGTCCCCTCTCGAAGCCGAGGCCCAGTTTCGGATGTACACCATTCTCAATCGCCTCATGAACTTGATTGAAAGCGGTGACCTCCAAATCAGCGATGAAACCCTCCATCGACTTCTTACGCAGATCATTGGCTCAACAACGATACCCTTCCACGGCGAACCCATCGAAGGCATACAGATCATGGGTGTCCTCGAGACCCGTAACCTCGACTTCGACCATGTGCTACTGCTCTCCTGCAACGAAGGCAACCTCCCCAAGGGTATCAACGATACCTCCTTCATTCCCTACAGTCTCCGTAAGGCCTACGGTCTAACCACCATCGATTATAAGGTATCCATCTATGCGAATTATTTCCGCCGACTACTGCAACGAGCCCAAGATGTGACCCTCGTCTATAACAATGCCACCACCGATGGAAAGACGGGGGAGATGTCACGGTTCATGTTGCAGATGATGGTCGAAGGGCGCCATCCCATCACCTACAAAACCCTCCAGGCCGGTCAGACGCCCATATTGAATCATCCACAACCGGTCGCCAAGACCGAAGCGGTCATGCAACGCCTACAGTCACTCGACACCCTATCGCCCTCAGCACTGGCCCGCTACCTCCGCTGTCCCCTGCAGTTCTTCTACCGCTATGTCGCAGGACTCGAGGAATACGAGGATGAAGACGAACGCATCGACAACCGTCTCTTTGGTAATATCTTCCATAAGGCTGCCCAGAACCTATATCAGAAGACGATGAATTCCCGTTCTGCGCTCATAACGGCCGAGGCGCTCGAAGGATGTCTAAAGACCAAGGTCGATATAGAACGGGCCGTTGATGAGGCCATCAAACTCGAACTCTTCCATATCGAAGACCCGATGGCGGCGATGCCCCCTCTGACTGGACTTCAACTCATCAACCGTGAGGTCATCATCCGCTATGTCCGTCAACTCTTGGAGATCGACCGTCGCCTCGCCCCCTTCACCATCCTCGGCCTCGAGACCCCGATTTATTCCTCTCTAGGACAGATCCTTTCTTTCCAAAACGTCCTGGCTCGGAGTACCTCCTCGGCGGCGCTCGGCTCTGCCGCTTGCTACCAGAGGGACGCAAGAATGTTTTATGAAAGAAAGGACCTGTCCTCCCTCAGAATCGGAGGTATTATCGACCGACTCGATATGGTTACGCTCCCAGACGGTTCGACGCGCATTCGGGTGGTCGATTACAAAACAGGCAGTGGCCGTCTGAGACCCCTACCCGATATCGCATCCATCTTCGATCCGGCAAACCTGAAGAAACATAGTGACTACTACCTCCAGACTATCCTTTATGCAATCATTACTAAGGATAGTGATGTTCCTGTTAGTCCGTGCCTGCTTTTTATTCAGCATGCCGGGACCGACGACTACGACCCCACCCTCCTTATCGGCAATACGCCTATCACAGATATCAACGAAATCAAAGACGAGTTCCTGCAACATCTCAACACCCTCCTCACTGAGATATTCGATCCTGACACCCTCTTCCTCCCCACAGAAGATCATTTCCGCTGTAAGACATGTTCCTTCTCCTCTCTTTGCGGCCTATAAAAAACTATGCTTATAATTGCTGAAAGGCAATGCTAATCTAACAAGACCTTATTTCTATTCAAAGAAGGCATAATAAAGAAAAAACAACCTTAACAAAACGACAAATATACGAGAAACGCCTTCTCCCCCAATCTTTTAGACAGAAATTATTGACAAAAGTAGTATTATATGCGAATTATGTAAAATATATTCGCATATAATGTCATGCTATAAATTTAAATTAATTTAAATTTATACAATTAAATATATTGTAATTATTATTGATAATCTATTTATTTAAATACTTGTATATAAGATAATAGACCAATAATTTAACATCATAAAACTATAAATATTTAATCAAATTCGTTTTTGTTCCGTTAATTAAATTAACATTTATAATGTAAAGAATTATATCCTGTTAAATAAATATAATCATCTGCGTTTTTTTTTCGTAATTGTTTTGAAATTTCTGTGTTTATTCATATATTTGCAACGTCATTTATCAATACTTAGTTAAATATACATTTAATCGTCTGAAAATCAATGAGTTACATTAACAAAATATAACTAATAAAATTTGGTCAAGTGCCTGATTTTCAG